>NZ_VLJQ01000072.1:0-51285 GCF_007829375.1 Nocardioides sp. J9
GATCCCTCCCGTTCGGCGCTGGCGGTGGTGCTGCGAGGCGGTGGTGGTCACGAAGTTCCTTCCCGAGGGAGGTCGAGGACGGCCTTCAGCACCGCCACGGCGGTGGCGAGGTCGTGGGTGGTGAGGTCGGGGTGGTGGGCCAGGCGGTCGGCGACCAGCTCGGCGTTGAGCCGACGCACCCGGTCGAGCTCGGCGCGCCCTGCGGGGGTGAGCGCCACCAGGCTGCTCCGCGCGTCCGCAGGGTGGGGCTCCTTGGTCACCCAGCCCAGGTCGGCGAGGTGGCGCACCTGGCCGGTCATCGTGGGCTGTGAGCAGTGGTCGGCCTGCGCCAGCGCAGTCACCGACTGGGGGCCCAGCTCGTCGAGCGTGGACAGCACGCGCAACCCCGCCGTGGAGGTGTGCTCGCGGCGGATCAGGCGGACCAGCCGGGCGGCCTGGACCGTGAGCTCGCCGTGCAGCGGCGTGGGGGTGGAGGGCACGAGGAACCAAACTACATTGGAAACCTATGTATGTCAGGTGTCCGTGAGGCACGACACAATGCAGGGATGCCCACGTACGTCGCGTTCCTGCGGGCCATCAACCTCGGGCCCAACCGCAAGTTCCCCAAGGCCGACATCGTCGCCGCGACCGAGGCCGCCGGCGGCACCGACGTGCTGACCCACATCAACACCGGCAACGTCCGCCTCACCATCGGCAACCGGTCGCCGCAGAAGGTCGCTGCGGTGCTGGAGAAGGCCTACGAGGAGCGGGCCGGCTTCGCCGTGCCCACCATCGTGTTCACGACCGCCGAGCTGCGCGCCATCGCCGACGACGCGCGCGAGCTCACCCGCCCCGACCTCGAGCGGCACTACGTCTACCTGCTCGCCGACGAGCCGGACCCGGACCGGGTCACCGCGGTCCACGAGCGCAGCACCGACGTCAACCAGGTCGTCGTCCGCGGCCGCGCGGCGCACGTCCTGCTCGGCCCCGGCTACGAGGCCGGCGCCGTCGACCCGTACAAGATCGAGAAGTCCCTCGACGTCGTGGCGACCAACCGCAACCTCAACGTGGTCACCACGCTCGCCGACAAGTGGTGCTGACCGTGGGCTGACCGTGGTGCCCGGGGACGCCCCGAGGCGCTGTGCCACCATGGAGCCGTGACGACCGCGAGCCCGGAGAAGGTCGATCCGGGAGTCCAGCAGGACCTCACCCCGGACGACATCACGCTCGCCGACACCCCCTGGGTGACGGTGGTGTGGAACGACCCCGTGAACCTGATGTCCTACGTCACCTTCGTCTTCCAGAAGCACTTCGGCTACGGCAGGAAGAAGGCGGAGAAGCTGATGATGGAGGTCCACGAGGAGGGGCGGTCGATCGTCAGCAGCGGCAGCCGCGAGGAGATGGAGCGCGACGTGCAGGCGATGCACGAGTACGGCCTGTGGGCCACCCTGTCGAAGGCCACCGACGCGTGACCTCCCCGACCACCGGCTTCGTCCGGCACCGGCGCAGCAAGCGCGCCATCGCGACCTTCTCGGTCTTCGAGGCGGACCTGCTGCGCTCCCTGGCCGCCCAGCTCGTCGAGCTGCTGCACAACGAGTCGGCGGTCGCCGCCACCGAGCGCGACCCGCTGGAGGCGCTCCTCGACTTCTCCGGCCCCACCACCGAGCCCGAGGACCCGGTCCTGCGCCGGCTGTTCCCCAGCGCCTACCGCGAGGACGCCGAGGCTGCCGCGGAGTTCCGGCGGTTCACCGAGGGCGGCCTGCGCGACGGCAAGGCCCGCGCCGCGGCGACCGTCATCGACACCCTCGAGGAGGCCGGCCTGCCCGCCGAGCCCCTCGACGAGGAGCTCGCGATCGACGTCGAGCTCGACGACGAGACGGCGCTGGTCTGGCTGCGCTCGCTCACCGACCTCCGGCTCGCGCTCGGCACCCGGCTCGGGGTCGAGGAGGACGACGAGGAGCTCTGGTACTCCCTGCCCGACGAGGACCCGCGGGCACAGGCGCACCACATCTACGAGTGGCTCGGCTTCATCCAGGAGACGCTGGTCCGCTCAGTCGGCTGATCCGGCCAGAGGTCGGCGTCCGGTGGGGGACTACGCATCCCGTACGGCGGTACCGGGTGGTCAGACCCTGCAGCAGCGGGCCTAGTCTTTCCGTGATGAGGCCCGCCGAAGCCCTGGAGCACCCCCGATGACCGCACTCGACGACCGAGCCGGGACCGACACCACCGTCCGCGCCACCATGAGCGGTGACACGCAGTCGTGGCCCGAGCGCTTCGCCCTCGGGCTCTTCATCGCCGTTCCGTTCGTCGCGTTCCTCGCCGCCATCCCCGTCGCGTGGGGCGGCTGGCTGGGCTGGAGCGACGTGCTCATCACGTTCGTGATGTACGGCCTCACCCTGCACGGCATCACCGTCGGCTACCACCGGCTCTTCACGCACAAGTCCTTCAAGCCGAACCGGCCGGTGAAGATCACCCTCGCCGTCCTCGGCTCGATGGCCGTCGAGGGCCCGGTCATCCGCTGGGTCGCCGACCACCGCAAGCACCACAAGTTCTCCGACCGCGACGGCGACCCGCACTCGCCGTGGCGCTACGGCGACAGCCTGCGCGGCCTCACCAAGGGCTTCCTCTGGGCGCACATCGGCTGGCTGTTCGACCCCGAGCAGACCCCGATCGACAAGTACGCCCCCGACCTCGCCAAGGACCGCGACCTGGTCCGGATCTCCCGCCTCTTCTGGCTGTGGGTCCTCACCTCGCTCTTCCTGCCGCCCCTCCTCGGCTTCCTGCTGACCTGGTCGTGGCAGGGCGCGCTCACCGCGTTCTTCTGGGGCACCATCGTCCGGATCGGGCTGATCCACCACGTCACCTGGTCGATCAACTCGATCTGCCACACCCTCGGCGAGCGCCCCTTCACCTCCCGCGACTTCTCCGGCAACGTCTGGTGGCTGGCCATCCCGTCCGGCGGCGAGTCCTGGCACAACCTCCACCACGCCGACCCCACCTCCGCCCGCCACGGCGTCAAGCGGTTCCAGCTCGACACCTCCGCCCGGGTCATCTGGGTCATGGAGAAGCTCGGCTGGGTCCACGACGTCCGCTGGCCCAGCCCGGAGCGGATCCGCGCGAAGTCGGTCAGCCCGACGGGCTGACGGGCCGGTCGACGCCCCGGTGCGGGGCGGCCCAGCCATCCGACTACCGGCCCGATGCCGGGGGAGCGGGGCAGACGCAATACGCTGGAGCGCGTGTTGCGGATCGACCAGGCGACGTACGACGCCCTCGTGGAGCATGCCAAGCGGGAGCACCCGGTGGAGGCGTGCGGCATGGTCGTGGGCCCGATCGGGAGCGACCAGCCGGTGCGCCACGTCGAGATGGTGAACGCGGCGGGCAGCCCGACGTTCTACGAGTACGACTCCAGCGACCTGTTCCAGCTCTACAAGGAGATGGACGATCGCGACGAGGAGCCGGTGGTGATCTACCACTCGCACACCGCGACGGAGGCGTACCCCAGCGTCACCGACATCAACCTGGCCAGCGAGCCCGGTGCCCACTACGTGCTCGTCAGCACGCGGGAGCACGGGAATAACCCCGGTCCGGTGGAGTTCAGGTCCTACAGAATCATCGACGGCGTCGTGACCGAGGAAGAGGTCACCATCGTCGACACCGTCACCCCTGCAGAGGAGAGCAGCTGACATGGCCATCGAGGTCCGGATCCCGACCATCCTGCGCACCTACACCGGTGGTGAGAAGGCTGTCGACGCCGAGGGCTCGACCCTGAGCGCGCTCATCGACTCCCTCGAGTCCAACCACCCGGGCATCAAGGACCGGCTGGTCGAGGACAAGGGCGCCGGCCTCGAGCTGCGCCGCTTCGTGAACGTCTACATCAACGACGAGGACGTCCGCTTCATCGGCAGCCTCGACGCCGAGCTCTCCGACGGCGACCAGGTCGTCATCCTGCCGGCCGTCGCCGGCGGCGCTGCCTGAGCGCCCGTCGGCCATGGTCCGCTACGACAGCCTCCTGACCTCCGTCGGCAACACGCCGCTGGTGGGGCTGCCGCGACTCTCGGCCCCGTTCAACACCCCGGGTGCGCCGGAGGTGCGGATCTGGGCCAAGCTCGAGGACCGCAACCCGACCGGTTCGATCAAGGACCGGCCCGCGCTCCGGATGATCGAGGAGGCGGAGAAGGACGGCACGCTGCGTCCCGGCTGCACGATCCTCGAGCCGACGTCCGGCAACACCGGCATCTCGATCGCGATGGCGGCCAAGCTCAAGGGCTACCGCACCGTCTTCGTGATGCCCGAGAACACCTCTGAGGAGCGGCGCCAGCTGCTGCGGATGTGGGGGGCGGAGATCTTCTCCTCGCCCGCCGCCGGCGGCTCCAACGAGGCCGTGCGCGTCGCCAAGCAGATGGCGGCCGAGCACCCCGACTGGGTGATGCTCTACCAGTACGGCAACGCGGCCAACGCCCTCGCGCACGAGGAGGGCACCGGACCCGAGATCCTCGCCGACCTGCCGAACGTCACGCACTTCGTCGCCGGCCTCGGCACGACCGGCACGCTGATGGGCGTCTCCCGCTTCTTCCGCCGGGCGAAGCCCGACGTGCGCATCGTCGCCGCCGAGCCGCGCTACGGCGAGCTCGTCTACGGCCTGCGCAACCTCGACGAGGGCTTCGTCCCCGAGCTGTACGACGCCGAGCTGATCGACAGCCGGTTCTCGGTCGGACCGCGTGACGCCGTGCGCCGGGTGCGGGAGCTGCTGGAGATGGAGGGCATCTTCGCCGGCATCTCCACCGGCGCGATCCTGCATGCCGCGCTCGGCCAGGCGGCCAAGGCGGCGAAGGCGGGCGAGGCCGCCGACATCGCGTTCGTGGTCGCCGACGGCGGCTGGAAGTACCTCTCGACCGGTGCCTACGAGGGCACGATCGACGAGGCGGAGGACCGCCTCGAGGGCCAGCTCTGGGCTTGAGCCCGGCCCCCACGGGCGACGTATTGTGGAGCGATGCGACTCCGCGGAACCGTCCTCGCGCTGTGCTGCGTGCTCGCCGTCGCCACCCCGGCGGCCGCCGACGAGGCGACGCCCGGCTCGGGTGACCTGCCGGCCTTCACCCAGGTGGAGGCGCCGCAGGTCACCGGCGTGCGCCGCTTCGGGCAGACCCTGCGCGCCGAGCCCGGGCGGTGGCGCCCGGCGCCGGCGACGGTGCGCTACCAGTGGCTGCGCGACGACCGACCGATCACCGGTGCCACCGGCCGCCGCTACCAGGTCCGGCCCGCCGACGTGGGCCACCGGCTCGGTGTGAAGGTCGTCCTGCGCCACCCCGAGCGGAAGACGGCGATCGCGACCGCCCGGACCGGGGTCGTGCGCCACCGGGTCGACGTGCGCCGCGTCGTCCGCTACTCGGTGCGGGTCAAGGGCGCCGTGCGCACCGACGTCGCCACCTTCCGTCGGCAGGCCCAGGAGACCTTCGACGACCCGCGCGGCTGGCGGGGCCGGGGAGTGCGCTTCGTCCCGGTCCGCTCCGGCGGCGGCTTCACGCTGTGGATCTCGGCGGCGTCCCGTGTCCCCGGCTTCTCCTCCGGGTGCAGCGCGGAGTGGTCGTGCCGGGTCGGGCGCAACGTCATCATCAACGCGACCCGCTGGAAGCACGCCTCCCCGGCCTGGAACCGCGCCGGCCGTTCGCTGCGCTCCTACCGGCACATGGTCGTCAACCACGAGACCGGGCACTGGCTCGGCAAGGGCCATGCCTCCTGCCCGCGCCGCGGCGCCCTCGCGCCGGTGATGATGCAGCAGTCGAAGGGCACCCAGGGCTGCCGCTTCAACCCGTGGCCGACGCTGCGCGAGCTGCGCCGCTGACCGGGGGACCGGGTGCCGGCCCGATCAGCGGTGCCAGGTCAGGTGCTGCGACCGGTTCCAGAGGCTGCCCGCGACCGGGCCGAGGCCGAGCACCTTCGTCGCGAGGTTGGCCAGGTCGCCGTTGCGGACCGGCTGCGCCCCGCTCACGCCGGGGCGGCCGCGGCCGGGGTTGCGCAGCGTCGGGTTGAGGTCGTAGAGGTCGCCGTGGTCGACGCCGGCGCCCCAGACGATGAACGGGACGCGGTAGTTCTCGAAGCTGGTCGCGGCGCCGTGGCCGTTCGTGCCCGGGACGCCGCCGTGGTCGGCGGTGAGGACGACGACCGTCGAGCGTGCCAGGCGCGGCGTGCTGCGGACCGTCGACAGCACCTGGCCGACGAGCCGGTCGAGGCGCACCACGGCGTCGAGGTAGGGCCGGGTCATCCAGCCGCGCGCGTGGCCGGTCTTGTCGGCCAGGCCCAGGTGCAGGAAGGCGAAGGACCGCTTCGTGGCCACGATGTCGCGGCGGAAGAGCCTCGTGAGGGCGACGTCGTCGGCGTCGCGGATCACCGTGCGGTGCACGGCCTGCGACCACGACCGGCCGAAGAGGGTGAACTTCTGCTTGGTCGAGAACAGCGCCGTGCGACCGCCGCCGCGGTGGACGGTCCGGAACACCGAGGACACGTCGTGGCCGGCGGCCCCGTGCACCGTCGTCCCCGGGCGGTGGGTGTTCCACGTGACGCCGTGGCCGTCCGCGGCTGCGCGGATCCGGCGGCCGGTGACCATGCTCGTGTGGTTGGGCAGGGTGACCGTCTGCTCGACCTGGGCCCGGGCGTTGAGGGTGTAGGCGCCCTCCCGGATCATCCGGTAGAGGTGCGGCAGCCGGCTGCGGCCGAGCCGGGTGATCGCGCGGGGGTTGAGGCCGTCGAGGGAGATGGCGACGACGCGCTTGCCGTTGATCGCCGAGGCGCGCGGCACCTGCTGCGAGGTCGGCACCAGCTGGCGCGACGCCGGCTGCTCCTGCGCGCCGGAACAGCTCGCCAGGAAGGGCAGCAGCAGGGCGAGGGCGAGCGCCGCGGCGGTCCCCGGGAGGCGCCCGAGCCGGTCACCAGAGGTCATCGCACGAGCATAGGCGTGAGCGTCGTCATGACGTGATCTCGGTCCCGCAATGCCGACCCGGGAGGGGCCGACGCCGTAGTCTGGCCGGGTGCGGAACCACGACCACCTCGACGTCGATGCCCCTATCGGGATCTTCGACTCCGGGTTCGGCGGGCTCACCGTCGCACGGTCGGTCATCGACCAGCTGCCGCACGAGTCGATCACCTACGTCGGCGACACCGCCCGCCAGCCGTACGGCCCCAAGCCGATCGGGGAGGTGCGCGAGTACGCCCTCGAGTGCCTCGACCACCTCGTCGAGCAGGGTGTCAAGGCCCTCGTCATCGCGTGCAACTCCGCCTCCGCCGCGATGCTGCGCGACGCCCGCGAGCGGTACGACGTCCCGGTGGTCGAGGTGATCTACCCGGCCACCCGGCGCGCGGTCGCCGCCAGCCGCAACAACCGGATCGGCGTGATCTGCACGCGGTCCACCGCCGAGTCGATGGCCTACGACGACGCCTTCGCCGCGGCGCCCCAGATCTCCCTGACCACGCGTGCCTGCCCGCGCTTCGTGGACTTCGTCGAGGCCGGCGTGACGGGCGGCGAGGAGCTCATCGCCGTCGCGCACGAGTACCTCGACCCGCTGAGCGAGCTCGGCATCGACACCCTGATCCTCGGCTGCACCCACTACCCGCTGCTGACCGGCGTCATCTCCTACGTCATGGGCGACGAGGTGACCCTGGTGAGCAGCGCCGAGGAGTGCGCCAAGGACGTCTACCGGATGCTCGCCGACACCGGCCTGATGCGGCCGGCCGGCGAGCCGACGTACACCTTCTCCACCACGGGCTCCCCGGCGGAGTTCGCGACGATCGGGCGCCGGTTCCTCGGCCCCGAGCTGGTGGCGGCCGGACAGTTCGCAGGGGGACTTGCATGAGTGAAGACGTGGCTCCGGAGACGACGCGGCTCCGGGTCCCGGACGCCCCGGCGGACCGCTCCGTGCGGCTGACGGTCGTGGGGTGCTCGGGCTCCTACCCGGGTCCCGAGTCGCCGGCCAGCTGCTACCTCGTGCAGGCCACCGACGCGCTGCGCACGTGGAGCCTGGTGCTCGACATGGGCAACGGCGCGCTCGGCGCGCTGCAGCGCTACGTCGACCCGCTGCAGGTGGACGCGGTGTTCCTCAGCCACCTGCACGCCGACCACTGTGTCGACATGACCAGCTACTACGTGCTGCGCAAGTACCACCCGTCCGGCACCCAGCCGCGGATCCCCGTGTGGGGCCCGAAGGGCACCGCGAAGCGGCTCGCGAAGGCCTACGACCTGCCCCGCAAGCCGGGGATGCGCGAGGAGTTCTCCTTCCGGGTCTACAAGGAGCCGGTCGAGGTCGGACCGTTCACGATCGAGCCGTTCGAGGTCGACCACCCGGTGCCGGCGTACGGCCTGCGCGTCAGCGCGTTCGGCAAGGTGCTCGGCTACAGCGGCGACACCGGCCCCACGGCCGCGCTCGACGCGATCGCCGCGGACGCCGACCTGTTCCTGTGCGAGGCGTCCTTCCGCAGCTGCGACGACAACCCGCCCCACCTCCACCTGACCGGCCAGGAGGCCGGCGAGGTCGCGACGCGGGCCGGGTCGAAGCGGCTCGTGGTCACCCACGTGCCGCCGTGGCACGACGCGCAGACCATGCTCGCCGAGGCGGGCAAGGCGTACGACGGGCCGACCGAGCTCGCCGTGCAGGGCGCCGTCTTCGACCTCTGAGCCCGCGTCAGCGGCGGGCGGCCTCGATGGTCAGCGCGATCTGCACGCGGTTCGTCGTCTCCAGCTTGTCGAAGAGCCGCGACACGTGGCCCTTGACCGTCGGCACCGACAGGTGCAGCTCGGCGGCGATCTCGGCGTTGGACAGCCCGCGGCCGACGGCCAGGGCCACGTCGAGCTCGCGCTCGGTGAGCCGGTCGAGCCGACGCCGGGCGTCGGCGGCCCGGTCGTCGCCGGTGTCGGTGCGCACCCGCTCGATGAGCGTGCGGGTCACCGAGGGGGAGAGTATCGGGTCGCCGTCGGCGACCTTGCGGATCGCGGCGACGATCTCGCTGGGTGGGGTGTCCTTGAGCAGGAAGCCGTCGGCGCCAGCCGCGAGCGCGCCGACCACGTAGTCGTCGGCGTCGAAGGTGGTCAGCACGATCACCCGCGGCGGGTCCGGCTCGCCGTGCAGGACGCGAGTCGCGGCGAGGCCGTCGAGCACCGGCATCCGGATGTCCATCAGCACGACGTCGGGCGCCATCTCCCGGGCGAGCCGCACGCCGGCCTTGCCGTCGGGCGCCTCGCCGACGACCGCGATGTCCGCCTGCCCGCCCAGCATGAGGGCGAGCGCGGAGCGCACCAGCGGGTCGTCGTCGACGACCAGCACCCGGGTCACGCCCCCGGACCGGTCGCCCTGCCCACTCGTGTCACTCACCGCACGGCCTCCTCGGCGGACCACGGTAGCCACGCCCGGAGCACGAACGACTCCGGCCTGCCGTTCCCCGGCGAGGTGCCCTCGACGCCGTGCGCGAGCCAGCCGCCGCGCAGCTCCGCGCGCTCGGTGAGGCCGACCAGGCCGAGCCCGGCACCGGGGGTGCGGGTCGGGCCGAAGCCCAGGGCGTTGCGCAGCACGATGTCGACGCCGGTGTCGGGGGAGCCGCCGACGTGGACGTGCAGGGTGGCGGCCGGGGCGTGCTTGGTCGCGTTGGTGATGCCCTCCTGCACGATGCGGTAGGCCGTGCGCCCGACCGCGGCCGGTGGGGGCTCGTGGGCGACCAGCCCGTCGTCGTACTCGATGGTGGCGCCGGCCGCGCGGGCCTCGGCGACGAGCTCCCCGATGTCGGCGTACGTCGGCTGGGGGACCGTCGCGGGGACGTCGGCCTCCTCGTCGCGGAGCACGCCGAGCACCTCGCGGAGGTCGCTCAGCGCCTCGTGGGCCTTGGTCTGGATGACGGTGAGGCTGCTGCGCATCTCGTCGGCCGACAGGTCCTCGCGGAAGGTCAGTGCGCCGGCGTGCATGGAGATCTGCGAGATCCGGTGGGCGAGCACGTCGTGCATCTCCCGGGCGATGCGGGCGCGCTCGTTGGTCCGGGCCTGGCTGGCGCGCAGGTCGCGCTCGGCCTCGGCGGTCTCGGCGCGCTGCCGCAGCGTCCACAGCAGCTCGCGGCGCGAGCCGATGAACATGCCCCACGCCATCGTCGCCGCGACGGCCGCCACGCTGACCGACGCGACCAGCCACCCCGGGTCGGAGCTGGTCACCGGCTGGAGCTGGTAGTAGAGCCAGTCCCCGGCGAGCGTGGCGACCGCGACTACCGCGACCTGCCACCACCGGCGCCGGGTCGCGAGGGAGACCGCCGCGAGCGTCGACGCCCCGGCCGCGAGCGAGCTGAGCGGGAGCATCGCGGTGGTGGCGAGGGCGACCGCCAGCGGCCAGCGCCGGCGCCACCACACGACCGCGAGGGCGAGGACGCCGAGTGCGAGGTCGCCCCAGAACAGCAACGGCCGCTCCTCGGCCTGGGCCTCCACCACCGGCACCCAGACCACGAGACCGATGGTGACCGCGACCAGGTAGCGCCACAGGTGGCTCCACCACCGCAGGGGCGGCTGGTAGACGTCGGGGCACTCCACGCCGTCGAGACTAGGGTGTCCCGCACCCAGCGCGGGAGCGCCGTGGGGAGCAACAGCCCCCTACCGAGGTAGGGGTCTGTTCCAGCCGCCCGGCCGATGTGCGCCGGAGGTGGGTCCGGCAGGCTTGGACCATGATCACCGTAGATCGACTCACCGTCTCCTACGGCGCGTTCACCGCTGTCGACGACGTCAGCTTCGTCGCGCAGCCAGGCCGCGTGACCGGCTTCCTCGGGCCCAACGGCGCGGGCAAGTCGACCACGATGCGTGTGATGGTCGGCCTCACCCCGCCCACCCGCGGACAGGCCACCATCGGCGGACTGCGCTACCACGACATCCCCAACCCCGGCCGCCACGTCGGCGCCCTGCTCGACGCGGGTGCCCAGCACGCCGGTCGCACCGGTCGGGAGATCCTCACCATCGGCGCCCAGACGATGGGCCTGCCGCGCACGCGCGTCGACGAGATGCTCGAGCTGGTCGGGCTCACCGACGCCGAGGCGCGCCGCCGGCTGCGCAACTACTCGCTCGGCATGAAGCAGCGCCTCGGCATCGCCCACGCCCTGCTGGGCGACCCGTCGGTGCTGATCCTCGACGAGCCGGCCAACGGCCTCGACCCCGCCGGCATCCGCTGGATGCGCGGCCTGCTCAAGGGGTACGCCGACCGCGGCGGCACCGTGCTGCTGTCCAGCCACCTCCTGCACGAGGTCGAGCAGATCGCCGACGAGATGATCCTCATCGGCCACGGCCGGATCGTCGCGCAGGGCGACCGCAAGACCCTGCTCGAGCGGGCGGGCAACGCCGCGGTCACCCTCGTCACCTCCCTGGACAACGCGGCGCTCGCGACCGCCCTGACCGGGGCGGGCCACGCCGTCGAGCCGGCCGGCGAGGGGCTGAAGGCCCACGCGACGACCGAGGAGGTCGGTCGTGCCGCCCTCGCGGCGGGCGTCGTCCTCACCGACCTCCGGTCCGGTGGCGCCGGGCTGGAGGACCTGTTCCTGGAGCTGACCTCGGAGACCGCGCGCGACGCGGTGCCGGGCGTCGCCGTCCCGACCGGAGGTACCCCGGCATGAGCACCACCGCACCCGTGACCCTCGACCTGTCCAAGAGCGGCCCCACGCCCTTCTCCCGCCTGGTGAAGGTGGAGTGGCGAAAGATGGTCGACACCCGCGGCGGCCTGTGGCTGATGGGCATCACCGCCGGCCTCCTGCTGCTGGTGATGGCGCTGGTCGTCCTCATCGTCGGGCTCAACGACGGCCGGGTCGACGGCAACGACCTCTCGCAGGTCTTCACCATCCCGGTCTCGCTGCTGCTCCCGGTCTTCGCCATCCTCACCGTCACCAGCGAGTGGAGCCAGCGCACGGCGCTCGCGAGCTTCACCCTCGAGCCGCACCGCGGACGGGTGATCCTCGCCAAGCTGGTCGCGGTCTCCGCGCTCGCCGTCGCCACGATCGTCGTCGCGTTCGTCGTCGGCGCGGTGACCAACGTGCTGTGCGCCCTCGTCACGGACAACCCGCTGGCGTGGAACCTCGACCTGAGCACGCTGGTGTGGATCGTGATCAGCCAGCTCGCGTTCTTCGCGATGGGCTTCGCGCTGGCCTGCCTGATGCTGAACACCCCCGGCGCGATCAGCGTCTTCTACGTCGTCGCGCTGCTCATGCCGCTGATGGTGTGGTCGACGCTCTACGCGATCTTCGACTGGGCGAAGGACGTCCTGCCGTGGATCGACATCAACACCGCGATCACGCCGCTGACCACCGACGGCTACGACATCATCGGCGAGCCGGTCGACGTCGGCCTCGTCAACTACGTCCAGGGCGTCTGGACGCTCGTGCTGTGGGTCGGCATCCCGGTCACCCTCGGCATGTGGCGCATCCTGCGCGCCGAGGTGAAGTAGGCGGCCACCGCCGTCGGCGCGGCCGTCGGGGTGCTCGGTAGGTTTCTCCCATGAGCACCCGCGAGGACGGCCGCGCCGACGACGAGCTGCGCCCCATCACGTTCACCCGCAACTGGCTCGACCACCCCGCCGGCTCGGTGCTGGTGGAGTTCGGCCGCACCCGCGTGCTGTGCGCCGCCTCCGCCTCCGAGGGTGTCCCGCGCTGGCGCAAGGGCTCGGGGCTGGGCTGGGTGACGGCGGAGTACGCGATGCTCCCCGCCGCGACGAACACCCGCTCCGACCGTGAGTCCGTCAAGGGCCGCATCGGCGGTCGCACGCACGAGATCAGCCGCCTCATCGGCCGCTCGCTGCGTGCGGTCATCGACAACAAGGTGCTCGGCGAGAACACCATCCAGATCGACTGCGACGTGCTCCAGGCCGATGGTGGCACCCGCACCGCCGCCATCACCGGCGCGTACGTCGCGCTGGCCGACGCCTGTGCCAAGCTCGGCGTGCCCGGCGCGCTCACCGGCTCGGTGGCCGCCGTCAGCGTCGGCATCATCGACGGTGTGCCGCGCCTCGACCTGCCCTACGTCGAGGACGTCCGTGCCGAGACCGACATGAACGTCGTGATGACCGGCGACGGCAAGTTCGTCGAGGTGCAGGGCACCGCCGAGGGCGCCGCCTTCGACCGCGGCGAGCTCGACGCCCTGCTCGCGCTGGCCGAGAAGGGCTGCGCCGACCTCACCCGGATGCAGCAGGAGGTCCTGGGCTCGTGAAGGTCCTCGTCGCCTCCCGCAACGCCAGGAAGCTGGAGGAGATGCAGCGGATCCTCGCCGAGCACCTCCAGGGCGTCGAGGTCGTCGGGCTCGACGACGTCACGCCCTTCGAGGAGCCGGTCGAGGACCAGCCGACCTTCGAGGGCAACGCGCTGCTCAAGGCCCGTGCGGGCGTCGCCGCCACCGGCCTGCCGACGATCGCCGACGACTCCGGGTTGTGCGTCGACGCCCTCAACGGCATGCCGGGGGTGCTCTCGGCGCGCTGGTCCGGCCCGCCGAAGAGCGACGAGCGGAACAACCAGCTGTTGCTGGCGCAGCTCGCCGACGTGCCGGACGAGCGGCGCACGGCCCACTTCGCCTGCGCCGTCGCGCTGGTCCGTGCCGACGGCCGCGAGCTGGTCGTCGAGGGCCGCATGGAGGGCCGGGTGATCCGCGAGGTCCGCGGCACCGGCGGCTTCGGCTACGACGTGCTCTTCGTCGCCGACGAGCACCCCGGCCGCACCACGGCCGAGCTCAGCCGCGAGGACAAGGACGCGATCTCGCACCGCGGCCGTGCGCTGCGCGAGCTCGCGCCGCTCGTCGCCGACTTCCTGGCCTGACGGGCCCATCGGCCCATCGGTGCCGGAGGCGGGACTCGAACCCGCACACCCGAAGGCACAGGAACCTAAATCCTGCGTGTCTGCCAGTTCCACCACTCCGGCTGGGCGCAAGGGAGTCTAGGACCCGCCGACGCCCGGGGAGACCCGGGCCGTCAGCCCTGCCACTGCCAGGTGCTGAGGATCTTGTCGAACTCCTCGAGCACGTCGTCGTCGCCCGCCTTGAGCGACACGGTGATCGAGTAGCCCTTGTCACCGCTGATGACCAGGTGCGAGCGCTGCACGACGTCGACGTTGCTGTCGTTGGTGCGGGCGATGTCGACGGTGAGCGCGGTCTGGCCGTCGATGGAGATGTTGGCGGCGTCGTTGATCTCGGCGGAGCTGTCACCGGAGACCAGTGCGGTCTTCCAGTTGTCCTTGAGGTCGTTGGGGTCGGTGTAGCCGTACGACGACTGGGTCTCGATGATCACGTTGCCGCGCGCGGTGTTGAAGGTGTCGCCCCAGAGCAGCACCTTGTCGAGGGTGGAGGTGTTGGAGTTCTGCGACTTGAACTCCTCGGTGCCGTCGGTCCAGCCCTTCGGCACCTGGACCTCGTAGCCGAGGCCCTCGAAGCGGTCACCACCGATGTCAGGGACGTCCGAGCCGGGCGTGGACTGCGTGTCGGTCGGCGTCGGGTCGTCGGTCGCCTTCCGCTCCGGGTCGTCGTCGCCACTGAGCGCGACCGCGGCGATGATGCCGCCGATCACCAGGACGAGCACCAGGGCGACCGCGCCGATGACGAGGCCGGTCTTGCCCTTCTTCGGTGGAGTCGGCTGGGACCCGCCTCCGCTGCGGGCGGGGCGGGGGACGCCCGGCTGCTGGGGGTGGGCGACCGGGGAGGTGACCGGCGACGGGGCCGGCGGCTGGCCGGGGGAGGCCACCGGGGAGTGGCCCGGCGACTGCACCGGCGGGACCGGCGGGGGCGGCGCCGTCGTACCTGCGTCGGGGTCGAGGCCGGTGACCAGGTGCTCGGGCACCTTGCCCAGGGCGTAGCCGAGGACGGCGACGGCCCACTGGCAGCCGCGCACGTCGGCACTGCCGCGGTCGCGGGCCAGGCGCTGCCCGGCCGACTCGACGGCGTCGGCGGGGTTGGCGCCGCTGTCGAGCATGGTGACCATGCCGTCGAGCGCGCCGAGCCGGACGGCGTCGGTCAGCAGGTTGATGGTGCCGCTGGAGGCCTGGCCCTCGTCGAGGTAGTCGTCGAGGGAGCCGCGGAAGGCGGTCGCGTCACGGAACAGGTCGTGTCCGTGGTCGCGGGCGAGGTCGGCGAGCGACTGGTGGAGCTTCATCACTGTCCTTCGGAGTGGTCGGTCCCTAGGCGGTCAGGCCCAGGTCCCTCCTGAGCTTGGCGACGTGACCGGTCGCCTTGACGTTGTACTGCGCGAGCTCGAGCGTGCCGTCGGCGCCGACGACGAAGGTCGACCGGATGACGCCCTCGACAATCTTGCCGTAGAGCTTCTTCTCCCCAAAGGCTCCGTAGGCCTTGTGCGTGGCGAGCTCGGGGTCGGAGAGCAGGGTGATCGTGAGCCCGTCCCGCTCGCGGAACTTCGCCAGCTTCGCCGGCGCGTCCCTGGAGATGCCGACGACGGTGTAGCCGGCCGCCTGCAGCGAGTCGAGGGAGTCGGTGAAGTCGCACGCCTGCTTGGTGCAGCCCGGCGTCATCGCAGCGGGGTAGAAGTACACGATCACCTTGTCCCCGCCCTCGAGCAGCGAGGACAGGGAGACGGCCTCGCCGGTGTCGGAGGTGAGCTCGAACGCGGGCGCGGTGTCGCCGGGGGAGAGGCGGGCCGGGTCGGTCATGGGGTGCGATCACTCCTGAGGCGCAGGTGCTGTTGCAAATGACATGCAATAAGGTGGTCGTTGTTCGTGACCATCCAACTACACCCGCCCGAACGGAGCAGCGAGATGCACGTCCCTGACGGATTCCTCGACGCGCCCACGTCGGTCGCCACGGGGGTGGTCGCGGCGGCAGGTGTCGGCATCGCGCTGCGCCGCGCCCGCGCCGAGCTCGACGACCGCACCGCCCCGATGGCCGGCCTCGTCGCCGCCTTCGTCTTCGCCGGGCAGATGATCAACTTCCCGGTCGGCGCCGGCACCAGCGGCCACCTGCTCGGCGGGGCGCTCGCCGCCGTGCTCGTCGGCCCGTGGACCGGAGCGCTGTGCATCAGCGTCGTGCTGCTGGTCCAGGGCCTGTTCATGGCCGACGGCGGGTTGACGGCGCTGGGCACGAACATCACGCTCCTGGCGCTCATCAGCGTCGTCGTCGGGTACGGCGTCTTCGTGCTCCTGCGCGCGGTGCTGCCGCGCTCGGTCGCATCGGTCCCGATCGCCGCTGCCGGCGGTGCGCTGGTCTCGGTGCCGGCAGCCGCCGCGGTGTTCACCCTCCTCTTCGCGATCGGCGGCACCGCCGACGTGGCCACCGGCAAGGTGCTGACCGCCATGCTCGGCTGGCACACCGTGATCGGCATCGGCGAGGCGGTCGTGACCGGCCTCGTCGTCAGTGCCGTCGTCGCGTCCCGCCCCGACCTCGTCCACGGTGCCCGCGGCCTCGCCGCGCGCCGCCCCCTCGTCACCTCGGAGGCAGCAGCATGAGCAGCACGAGCCGCACCAGCGGCCGCCGCAGGTTCTGGGCGGTCGCCCTCCTGGTCACCCTGCTGGTCGCCGGAGTCGGCAGCTACTACGCCAGCAGCCACCCCGACGGCCTGGAGTACGTCGCCGAGAAGACCGGCTTCATCGACACCGCCGAGGACCCGGTCGACACCGGCAGCCCGTTCGCGGACTACGGCACGAAGGGGGTCGAGGACGAGCGGCTCAGCGGCGGCATCGCCGGCGTGGCCGGCGTGGGGCTGACCCTCCTCGTGGGCGGCGGCCTGTTCTGGCTGCTGCGCCGTCGTACACCCGCGGACCAGCCCGGCCCGCAGGACGACGCCCGGGGCGACAGCCAGCCCGAGCCGGCCCACCACTGACGTGGGCGCGGGACACGGCCACCGGCTGCACTTCCACGGCCACTCCGTGGTGCACCGTGCCCCGGCGCACCTGAAGATCCTCGCGCTGCTGGCCTTCGTCCTCGTCGTCGTCGCCACCCCGCGCGACTGGTACGCCGCCTACGCGGTGCACCTCGCGATCCTGCTCGGTGTCGTCGCGGCCTCGCGGGTGCCGCTGGGCTACCTGCTGCCCCGGATGGTCATCGAGGTGCCCTTCCTGCTGTTCGCCGCGCTCATCCCGTTCATCGCCGAGGGACCGCAGGTCGCCGTCGCCCTGCCCGGCGGGTGGGAGCTCAGTGTCTCCGAGCCCGGCCTGCTCGCCGCGTGGGGCCTGGCCGCGAAGGGCACGCTCGGCGTGCTCGCCTCCCTCACCCTCGCCGCGACCACCGAGCCGGACGCGGTGCTGCGCGGCCTGCAGCGGCTGCGGATGCCCGAGCTGCTGGTGCAGATCATGGCGTTCATGGTGCGCTACCTCGACGTGGTCACCGCCGACCTCGGCCGGATGCTGACCGCGATGCGCTCACGCGGTGCCGACCCCCGCTCGCCGCGGCACTGGCCGGCCCTCGCGCGCACCCTCGGCGCGCTCTTCGTCCGCTCCTACGAGCGGGGGGAGCGGGTGCACCTGGCCATGCTCTCGCGCGGGTACGACGGCCGCCTGCCCGACGTGGAGGGCGCCCGATGACCCCCGTGCTGGACCTCCAGGGCGTCGCCTTCGCCTACCCCGACGGGCACCAGGCGCTGTTCGGCGTGGACCTGCACGTCCACCCGGGCGAGCGGGTCGCGCTCCTGGGGCCCAACGGCGCGGGCAAGACCACCCTCGTGCTGCACCTCAACGGGATCCTGTCGGCCGAGTCCGGCCACGGTGCGGGCTCGGTCAGGGTGAGCGGCCTGCCGGTGACGAAGAAGAACCTCGCCGAGATCCGGCGCCGGGTCGGCATCGTCTTCCAGGACCCCGACGACCAGCTCTTCATGGGCTCGGTGCGGGCCGACGTGGCGTTCGGGCCCGCCAACCTCGGCCTGCGCGGCGCTGCGCTGGACAAGCGGGTGATGGACGCGCTGGAACAGGTCGGCATGGCGGAGTTCGCCGACCGGCCGCCGCACCACCTCTCCTTCGGCCAGCGGCGCCGGGTCGCGGTCGCGACCGTGCTCGCGATGGAGCCGGAGATCCTCGTCCTCGACGAGCCGAGCTCCAACCTCGACCCCGCCTCGCGCCGCGAGCTCGCCGACATCCTGCGCAGCCTCGACGTCACGGTGCTGATGGTGACCCACGACCTGCCGTACGCCCTCGAGCTCTGCCCCCGCTCGGTGGTGCTCAGCGGGGGGCGGGTGGTGGCGGACGGGCGCACCTACGACGTGCTCACCGACGACGAGCTGATGCGTGCCCACAGGCTGGAGCTGCCGTGGGGCTTCGACCCGCGTTCCATCCCGGTTGATAGCCTGCCCGGGTGAGTGACACTCCCTCTGACATCGAGCGTGAGATCGAGGAGGCGCGCGAGCGCCTCGCCGGCACGATCGACCAGCTCCTCTACCGCTCGCACCCCAAGACGATCATCGGGCGCGAGGTGGCCCAGGTGAAGGCCTACTACGTCGACGTGGAGACGGGGGAGCCGCGCACCGACAACATCCTCAAGACCGTCGGTGGCGTGGTCGGCGTGATCGCCCTGATCGCCACCATCCGCACGATCACCCGCACGCGCTGAGGTGTCCGACAAGACCCCCATCAAGATGCTGCACGACCGCATCTTGTGCGAGACCGACACCGAGGCCGGCGAGCGCCGCTCGTCCGGCGGCATCGTCATCCCCGCCACGGCGGCGATGGGTGCGCGCCGGCTGGCCTGGTCGCGGGTCGTGGCGGTCGGACCGCATTGCCGGGCCGTCGTGACCGGCGACCGCGTGCTCTACGACCCCGAGGACAAGGCCGAGGTCGAGGTGGCCGGTGAGGTCTACGTCGTGATGCGCGAGCGCGACATCCACGCCGTCGCCGCCGACCGGCTCGGCGACGAGTCGGCCGGCCTCTACCTCTGAGGCTCCCGGGACCTCCCGCGGCCGACCCGTTCCCCGAGAGGCCTCGGCAGAAGTGCCTGGCGTGACGTAACGCACACCGGGCCGGGACCGTTGGTCCCGTGTGCGCTCGCCCCGGCTCCTGACGCTGCTCGCCACGGCCCTGGCCGTGCCCGCCCTGGCCCTCGCGGGGCCCGCCGACGCCGGGCCCGACCCGGCCGACGGCGCGCTCGCCGCCGGGCCCTACCAGGCCACGGTCAAGATCACGAAGCACGGCATCCCGCACGTCACCGCGGCCGACTGGGGCTCGCTCGGCTACGGCAGCGGGTACGCCGCCGCGGCCTCGTCGATCTGCACCCTCGCCGACACCGTGCTCACCGCCCGCGGCGAGCGCTCGAAGCACCTCGGCCCCGACGGCCGCTACCGCGACGGCGTCTCGCTCGACGCCAGCAACCTGCAGGTCGACACCTTCGTGACCGACCTCCACGACCGCAAGGTCGTCGAGGGGCTGCTCCGCTCGCCGGCCGGGCCGAGCGCGCGGGCCCGCGCGATGGTCAAGGGCTACACCGCCGGCATCAACCGCTGGCTGCGCGACAACCGGATCACCGACCCCGCCTGTCGCAACGAGGCGTGGATCAAGCCCGACGCCACCGAGACCGACCTCTGGTACGGCGTCTACATGGCCAACATGATCGCCTCGTCCGGCAACTTCGTGAAGGAGATCGTCGAGGCCGACCCGCCGACCCTGCAGGACCCGGGCCTGCCGGACCTCGGCATCGACCTGCCGCTCCCCACGAAGAAGGAGGACGTCGCGGCGTACGCGAAGAAGGTCGACGGTGAGGCGCTGCGCCGGTCGCTGGGCCAGGACAGCAAGTTCGGGTCCAACGCCACCGCGATCGGCGGCGACAAGAGCTCGACCCGCCGCGGCATGCTCCTGGGCAACCCGCACTTCCCGTGGGTCGGCCGCTACAAGTTCACCCAGCAGCACCTGACCATTCCCGGGAAGTACGACGTCGCCGGCGCCTCGCTGATCGGCTCGCCGGCGGTCAACATCGGCTGGAACAAGGACGTCGCCTGGAGCCACACCGTCTCCACGGCGTACCGCTTCACGCCCTACGAGTACCTCACGGTCGGCCCCGGCCCGCTCTACCTGTCGGCCAACGGCCTGCTGCGCAAGGCCGAGCGCCGCTTCGTCGACGTCACCGTCAAGCGCAAGGACGGCTCGCTCGGCACCGTGCGCGAGGACGTCTGGCGCACGCCGCAGGGCTACGTCATCGACAGCCCGTCGCAGTTCATGGGCTGGTCCCCGATCAGCTTCTGGGCGATCCGCGACGCGAACGCCGAGCACCTGCGCACCATCGACACCTTCCTGTCGATGGGCGAGGCGCGCAGCAGCCGCGACCTGCTGGTCCGCCAGGACGCCGGGGGCGGCATGCCGTGGGTCAACACGATCGCCGCCGACCGGCGGGGCGAGGTGCTCTACGCCGACCACAGCGTCGTCCCGCACGTCACCAACGCCATGGTCAACCGCTGCCTCACCCCGGTCGGCCTGCTGCTCAAGACCGTCGCCGGGCTGCCCGGGCTCAACGGCCTGCTCGCCGACGGGCTGTGCACGTGGGGCTCCGACGCCGACGCGCAGCGCCCGGGGATCCTCGGGCCGAGGAACCTGCCCGCCGTCGTACGACGCGACTGGGTGATGAACGCCAACGACTCCTACTGGACGCCGAACGACAAGGTGCGGCTCGAGGGCTACGCCAGCATCATCGGCTGCGAGAAGTGCCCGCGCACGATGCGCACGCGGATGGTCCAGCAGTACGTCGTCGACCGCCTCGCCGTCGGCCGGGAGACCCCTTCGACGCTGCGCGGGCACGAGTACGCGAACCGGGTGCGGGCCGCGGAGGTCATGCGCGAGGGCGGCAGGCTCGACGAGGTCTGCGCCAGGACCGGGGAGACGCAGGCCTGCGCCGTGCTCAGGAAGTGGGACGGCCGCTCCGACGCCACCTCGGTCGGCACGCACATCTTCGAGGAGTTCGTGAAGCGCGCCCCGACCGGCACGAACCTGTGGTCGGTGCCCTTCAACGCCAGGGACCCGCTCAACACCCCGCGCGGGCTCAAGACCGGCACCGCGGTCGTGAAGGCGATGCAGGCGGCCATCGACGCCGTGCGCGACGCCGGCGTCGCCTTCGACGCGCCGTGGGGCAGCCTGCAGGTCGCCGGCGACCGGGGCGCCCCGCCGCTGCCGATCACCGGCGGCGACGGCGACCTCGCGGGCAACGCCAACGCCGTCGACACCGAGCACCCGCAGGCCAACAGCGACCGCTACAAGGCGATCAGCTACGGCTCCTCGCACATCCAGGCGATCAGCTACCTCGCCGACGGCACCGTCGACGCCCGCACGATCCTCACCTACAGCCAGTACGAGGACCCCGCGTCGCCGTGGTCGTGGGACCAGACCAAGCTGTTCTCGCAGGAGAAGTGGGTGCGCTTCCCGTGGACGCCGGCGCAGATCAAGGCGGCGCTGGTGCGCACGGTGCGGCTGTCGGGCAGCTGAGCCGCCGGGCCTAGCCTTCACCCATGTCCGTCGAGGTCGAGAAGCACGGTCCGGTCACGCTGGTCACCCTGTCGCGCCCCGAGGTGCGCAACGCCGTCGACGCCGAGCACGCCCGCCTGCTCACCGAGGCGTTCAGGGAGTTCGACGCCGACGAGTCCGCCGCCGTGGCCGTGCTCCACGGCGCGGGCGGGGTGTTCTGCGCCGGCGCCGACCTCAAGGCGGTCTCCGAGGGGCGGGTCGAGGTCGGCGCCCCCGGTGACGGCCCGGACGCCGGCCCGGCCGGGATGGGGCCGACCCGGATGCTGCTGTCCAAGCCGGTCGTCGCGGCCGTCGAGGGGTACGCCGTCGCCGGCGGCCTCGAGCTCGCGCTCTGGTGCGACCTGCGGGTGGCCGACCCGGCCGCCGCGTTCGGCGTCTTCTGCCGCCGCTGGGGCGTGCCGCTCATCGACGGCGGCACGGTCCGCCTGCCGCTCAACGAGTGGCTCGTCGGCCACTCCCACGCCCTCGACCTGATCCTCACCGGCCGCGAGGTCGGCGCCGACGAGGCGCTGCGGATGGGCCTGGCCAACCGGGTCTCCGCCCCCGGCAAGGCCCTCGACGAGGCGCTCGAGCTCGCCGCCCGGCTGGCCGCGTTCCCGCAGACGTGTCTGCGGCAGGACCGGCTGTCGTCGTACGGGCAGCACGGGCTGGGCCTCGACGACGCGCTGGCACTCGAGTGGAAACACGGCCTGGTCTCGCTCTCCGCGGATACCCTCGACGGTGCCTCGCGGTTCGCCGCAGGGGCGGGCCGGCACGGCCGGTTCGAGTAGGCATCCGCGAGCAGACATCCGCACAGCGCAACGAGGGGGACGAGTGGCGAAGGGACCGGGACGCGACCAGCGGGGTCCGATGGAACGGCTGGTGCGGATCGCGGCCTACCTGCAGGCTCACCCCCAGCAGGGCGTGCCCGGCGACACGCTGATCAAGGTCGCCGGGTTCGAGCACGGCAAGGACGCGGGCACCCAGCTCAAGCGGGAGCTGAGCCACCTCGAGCGCCAGGGCTGGCAGATCGAGAACATCGCCGCGCACGGCGAGCAGGCGGTCTACCGGATGACCACCGTCGACAACCGGCTGCGCGTGCGGTTGACGCCGGGCCAGCAGGCCCAGCTGCGCCGTGCCGTGCTGCTCGCCCGGCGCGAGGACCTCGCCCGCCGCCTCGGCCTGCCCGCCGGCTCCGCCGGCGACGAGCTGCCCGTGCCCGCCGCTGTCCGCGCCGCGACGCCCGAGGCGCTGCCGCTCGTCGTGGACGCCGTGCGCGACCACCAGCTGCTCACCTTCACCTACAAGGGCACCCGCCGCACCGTGCACCCCGAGTCGGTGCGCAACCAGAACAGCACGTGGTACCTGCGCGGCGTCGAGGACGCCGACCTCGACGAGCCGGTCGCGAAGGCGTTCGTGGTGTCCCGGATGTCCGACGCCGACGCCGGACCGGTGGGCAGCGCGCAGCCGATCCCGTCGGTGCGCCACACCGGGCTGCACCCGATGTCGTGGGAGATCGACCCGCCCGTGGACGTCACCCTGCGCGCGCCCGCCCACTACGAGCCCGACGTGCGCCGCTGGCTCGGGGAGCCGGTCCGGGTCGAGGACGCCGGGGACGCGCAGGTGCTGATCACCTACCGGGTCACCCACCGCGCCGCGCTCCGCACGCGCCTCAACGAGCTCGGCGACCGGGTCCGGATCGAGGGACCCGACGAGGTGCGGGCCGAGGTGATCGCCGCGCTGGACCAGGCGCGCGGGGGAGGGGGAGCGGCATGAGCACGCCCAAGTACGTCGAGCGCTTCGCCCGGCTGCCTGCGATCTTCGAGCGGCTCCAGCGCCACCCCGACGGGCTCTCGCTGGAGACCCTCGCCGCGGACTTCGACGTCACCGTCGAGGCGCTGCGCGAGGAGCTGCTCGCCTTCTACACCGCCGACATCGGCGGCCGCTGGCTGCTGACCCGACCCGAGGTGCTGGAGTTCCTCGGCCCCGACGGCGGCACCGAGGACCCCGGCACCGCCGGCGTCGTCCGCATCGTCGCCGAGGTGCCGGCCGACATCGGCGTCGAGTACGTCGACGCCGGCGAGCTCGGCCTCGCCTACACCGCCGCCCTGGCGCTGCTGGAGACCGAGCCCGACAACGAGGAGCTCTCCGGCGCGATCGACGTGCTGACCGAGACCATGTTCGGCCCCTCCGCCGCGGCCGACGCGCCTCCCGCCGTACAGAGCTGGAACCGGCTGCTGCCCACGCTGCGCGGGGCGCTCGACGACCGGCGCGCGGTGCGGATCAACTACTCCCGCGCCTGGCACCCCGGCGTCACCGACCGGGAGATCGAGCCCTACCAGCTCGTGCAGACCCGGCGCGGCTGGGAGGTCGACGCGGGTCCGGTCGACGACGAGGGCCGGCTGCGCACCTTCCTGCTGTCCAACATCCGCTCCGCGGAGGTCCTCGAGCGCACCTTCACCCTGCCCGACGACGTCGCGGAGCGGCTGGCCGAGCAGCGCGCCACCACCCGGGTGCGGGTGCTGCTGCCGCAGAGCGCCCGCTGGGTCGCCGACTTCTACGCCGAGCAGGTCACTCTCGTGGAGGACGACGAGCAGGACGTGGTCGTCGACCTCGACCTGCTGCCCCCCGTCGAGCGCCGCGTCGGCCGCCTCCTGCTCGCCGCCGGCCCCCTCGCCACCGTGCTCGCCCCCGCCGACCTCGACTCCGCCGGCGTCGTCCTCGCCGAGGAGCTCATGGTCCACCACTCCACCACCCCCGCCCCCGACGCCGAGGTGTGACACTTCGCCCCGCGAGGTGTGACGCTTTGCCCCGCGAGGTGTGAGGGCTTGCCCCGCGAGGTGTGAGGGTTTGCGCCGCGAGGTGCGGGTTGTGGCTGCGCGAGGTGTCGGTTCTGGCGGCACGACGTGCGCCTCGTGGCGGTGCGAGGTGCGTGTCGTGGTCACCACCGTCCCTCTAGGCTCCCGACATGACGCTGGCGCAGAACCTCGTGCGGATCGCGCTCGGCGCGGCGATGGTGGGAGCCGGGGTGACCCACCTGACGGTGGCCCGGGAGGAGTTCCGGGCCCAGGTGCCCGACTGGTTCCCGATCGACGACGACCTGGTCGTGCTCGGCTCGGGCGTCGTCGAGGTCGGCCTCGGCGCAGCCTTCGTGGCGCTGCCGCGAAAGCGGCGGCTCGTCGGCGCGCTGCTCGCGGCGTTCTTCGTCGCGATCTTCCCCGGCAACATCGCGCAGTACGTCGAGGGGACGGACGCCTTCGGCCTCGACACCGACCAGAAGCGGTTCGTGCGGCTGTTCTTCCAGCCCGTGCTGGTCCTGCTCGCCCTGTTCGGCGGCGGGCTGCTCGGCCGCGGGCGCCGTACATCCTGAGGCACGGGCGCCACGAGGCGCACCTCGGGCAGCCACGAGGCGCACGTCGCGCAGCCACGACGCGCACCTCGCGCAGCCACAACCCGCACCTCGCGCAGCCACAACCCGCACCTCGCGCCGCAAAGCCTCACACCTCGTGCTGCAGAGCCTCACACTTCGCGGTGCGCACCCTCACACCTCGCGCCGCAAAGTCTCACACCTCGCGGGGGCGGGGGTGTCGGGCATCGTGGTGGACGAGGGGTCATGGCCTACAGTGGCGGGAGCGGCTCAGGACGGGGGCCGTGCCTCGGGGTCGGCGACCCCACGGCCGAGAGGTCCCCTGTGCAACCCAACAGCCCTGTGCTCGTCGAGTTCGACGGAGCGCTCCTGAGCGGCCTGTGCCTCAAGGCGGCCGCTGACGGCGAGTCCCTGCTGGTCACCTTCGAGCGCGAGGGGCGCGTGGCGACCTCGTGGGTCCCGGCCGACCGGGTGCAGCCGGCGCCCTAGGCGCCCTGCTCCTGCACGGCCTGCGCCGAGGCGCGCTCCTCCTGCACCCGGCGGGTGGGGATCGCCTTGGGGTCGGCCTGCTCCTCGGCGGCCGCGACGATCTCCTGCGCGATCGCACGCAGGCGGATGTTGCTGGTCGACGAGGCGCGCACGAGGAACTGGAAGGCGCGGTCCTCGGTGAGCTGGTAGCGCTCCATCACGATGCCGACCGCGGTGCCGATGGCCTGGCGGGAGGCGACCGACTCCTTGAGCTGGTGCTCGTAGCGCGAGCGGCCGAGCGCGATCGCGGCGTGCGCGGCGAACAGCTCGGCGAGCTGGATCGCGTCGGGGTCGATGCCGGGCTCCTTCGCGTAGAAGTTCAGCCCGCCCAGGGCGCCGTCCTCGTTGTAGAGCTGCAGGCCCATCTGGGCCCGCAGGCCGAGGCGCTCGACCTCGGCGACGTACTTCGGCCAGCGGTCCTCGCTGTGCACGTCCTCCATCACCATCACGCCGCCGTGGCGGATGGCGTCGTAGCAGGGGCCCTGGCCCAGGGAGTACTGCAGCTCGTCGACCTCCCAGACCAGGCGGCCGGTGCCGGCGCGGGTCTCGATGGTGCCGCCGTTGGTGACGGAGATGCCGACGTGCTCGAACCCGGGGACCGTCTCCTGCGCGGCGCGGACGATCGCGTCGAGGGTGTGCTCGAGCGACTGCTGGCCGTCGATGGAGCGGGCGGCCTCGGTGAGGACGGCGGCGATGTGCTTGCTCTCGGGCGTCACGGGACCTCCTGGGTGATCGTCCGCCCAGTACCCCGGCGCGTCGGGTCGATGCGCGTGGCCCGGGCCACCGGATCCGCGGGTGCCGGCGGGGGAGCGCGCGAAAAAGCCAGGAGGCCCGGTCCTGGGACCGGGCCTCCTGCTGCGGTACACCCCCTCGGACTCGAACCGAGAACCCGCTGATTAAGAGTCAGCTGCTCTGCCAATTGAGCTAGGGGTGCTAGCGCTTGACGCGAGGCGAGACATTACCAGCGCCGGTGCCCCCGGGCGAAATCGGGATGCCTCACGCCTGCTCGAGCACGGCGTGGGCCGCGTTGTGCCCGCCCAGCCCGCTGACCGCGCCGCCGCGACGGGCGCCCGAGCCGCACACCACCACGGCGTCGTACGACGTCTGCACGCCCCACCGCTCGGCCGGGGTCTCGAGGCGGGCCCGTGCCGGCGCCCAGGGCCAGTCGAGGTCGCCGTGGAAGATGTGCCCGCCCGGCATCGCCAGGTCGGCCTCGACGTCCTGCGGGACCTTCGCCTCGATGCAGGGCTGCCCGTCGGGGCCGCGCAGCACCACGTCCTCGACCGGCTCCTCCAGCACGGCGTCCAGCGAGGCGAGGGCACGGCGCAGCGCCTCCGCCTTTGCCGCCGCGGGGTCGGCCGCGAACAGCCGGGCGGGGGTGTGCAGGCCGAAGTAGGTCAGCGTGTGGGTGCCGGGCGGCACGTCGCCGAGGATCGAGGGGTCGGTGAGGGAGTGGCAGTAGACCTCGCCGGGCAGGGGGTCGGGCAGCTCGCCGCGCTCCGCGGCGGCCCACGCGGCCTCGAGCTCGGTGGCGGACTCGGCCAGGTGGAGCGTGCCGGCGAACGCGACCGCCGGGTCGACGCCGGAGCGCAGCCGGGGCAAGCGCGAGAGCAGGAGGTTGACCTTGAGCTGCGAGCCTTCCGGCTTGGTCGCCGGGTCCTCGCCCTCCCCGAGAAGGATCCGTAGCACCCAGGGCGCGACGTTCGCCAGCACGTGGCCGGCCTCGACCACGTGCTCGCGCTCGCCGTCGTGCCAGTGCACCTCCGCGCCGGCGCCCGGGCCGCTGCCCGGGACGATCCGGCTCACGCCGGCGCCCGTGACGACCTCGGCCCCGGCCTCGACGGCGGCCCGGGCGAGCGCGTCGGTGACCGCGCCCATGCCGCCGACGGGCACCCGCCACTCGCCCGCGCCGTTGCCGATCAGGTGATAGAGGAAGCAGCGGTTCTGGGCCAGTCCCGGGCCGTGCAGCGAGGCGAAGGTGCCGATGAGGGCGTCGGTCGCGACCACGCCGCGGACCAGGTCGTCGCGGAAGCGGCGCTCGATCGCCTCGCCGATCGGCCGCTCGACCACGTCGTGCCAGATGTCCGCGTCGACCGCCGCGCGGACCTCGGCGTCGGTGGCCAGTGGCCGGGTCAGGGTCGGCGCGACGGCCGCGGCGAGGCGGGACACGCCGTCGTAGAAGGTGCGCCAGGCGTCGTACTCCTCGTCGGAGCCGGTCAGCTCGCGGAACGAGCGCCGGGTGGCCTCGCCCTCGTCGCGCTCGACGAGCAGCCCGGTCGGGCGGCCGTCCCGCACCGTCGGCGTGTACGACGCCGTGGGGCGGCTGACCAGGCGCAGGTCGAGCCCGAGGTCGTCCGCGACCTGCTGCGGCAGCAGGGAGACCAGGTAGGAGTAGCGCGAGAGCCGGGCCGGGACGCCGGGGAACGCCTGCGCGGAGACCGCGGCGCCGCCGACGTGGTCGAGCCGCTCGAGCACGAGGACGGACAGCCCCGCCCGGGCGAGGTAGGCGGCGGCGGTGAGGCCGTTGTGGCCGCCCCCGACGACCACGGCGTCGTAGCGCGTCATGCCTCGACCCTATGCGGAATACCTCCACCGGAGTTATGGTTGACATGGCAACTAAGCCGAACGACCTGGGAGGTGGGCCGATGCCCGCGATCACCGTTGACGACCTGACCGTCCTGCCGCGCGTGAAGGCGCCGGGGCTGGGGGACCAGCCGCGTCCGGTGTGGCAGGTGACCACCGCTCCGCAGGGCTACGAGGGCGAGGGATTCCCGGTGCGGCGCGCGTTCGCCGGCATCGAGATGCAGCGCCTCGACCCGTTCATCATGATGGACCAGATGGGCGAGGTGGAGTACGCACCGGGCGAGCCCAAGGGCACCCCGTGGCACCCGCACCGCGGCTTCGAGACCGTCACCTACATCATCGACGGCGTCTTCGAGCACCAGGACAGCCACGGTGGTGGCGGCACCATCACCAACGGTGACACCCAGTGGATGACCGCGGGCAGCGGGCTGCTGCACATCGAGACCCCGCCCGAGTGGCTGGTGCAGTCGGGTGGGCTCTTCCACGGCATCCAGCTGTGGGTGAACCTGCCGCGCACGGACAAGATGAACGACCCGCGCTACCAGGACATCCGCTCGGGCGAGGTCGCGCTGCTCACCAGCGACGACGCCGGCGCCCTGGTCCGGGTCATCGCCGGCACGGTCGACGGGCACGCCGGCCCGGGCGCGACCTACACGCCGATGTCGCTGGTGCACGCCACCATCGAGCCCGGCGCTCGCCTCGACCTGCCCTGGCAGGTCGACTACAACGCCCTGGTCTACGTGCTCAACGGCTCCGGCACGGTCGGCGCGACCGACGCCGCACCGGTGCGCACCGGCCAGACCGCCGTCCTCGGCGCCGGCGACTACCTGACCGTCACCGCCGACGGTGCCCAGGAGGGCCGCTCGCCGAAGCTCGACGTCATCGTCGTCGGCGGCCAGCCGATCCGCGAGCCGATCGCGTGGGCCGGTCCGTTCGTGATGAACACCAAGGCCGAGGTCCTCGCCGCATACGAGGACTTCCAGAAGGGCCGCTTCGGCCTGCCGATCGGCCACTGAGCCGCAGGTCACCGGGCCCGGCCCCTCGTTAGGGTCGGGCCCATGGCCCGGCTGTTCCGTGACCCGTACGGCGTCCCGCACCTGCGCGCCTCGTCGGTGACCGACCTGGCCCGCGGCCAGGGCCGGGTCAGCGTCCTCGACCGGGCCTGGCAGGTCGAGTGGCTGCGGCTGCGAGCCACGTCCGGCACCGCGGCCGTCCTCGGCACGGACGCCGCTGCCGCGTGGGACGACCTCGCCCGCGCGATGCGCGTCGAGGAGACCGCACGCCGGGCGCTCGCCGCGTGCAGCGCGGAGACGCAGGCGTTCGTCGGCGCGTACGTCGAGGGCGTGAACGCCGAGCTCTCCCGCACCGACCCGGGCTCGGTCCCCGAGCTCGCCCACCTCGGCCACGCGCCGGGGGAGTGGGAGCCGTGGACGCCGCTGGCCACCTTCCTCGCCCAGCACCTGCTCTTCGGCGCAATCGGCTCGCAGCTGTGGGACCGGCTTGTGACGCAGGTGCTGGGCGACGACGCCCACCTGCTGCGGCACGAGGGGCCGCAGGCCGCCGGCAGCAACGCCTGGGCCGTCGGCGGCCGGCGCACCGCCTCCGGCCTCCCGCTCGTCGGCGGTGACCCGCACCGCAACCTCGAGCAGCCCGGCGTCTACCAGCAGGTCCGCCTGGCCTGCGACGACCCGGACCGTCCCGAGGACCGCTTCGACGTGCTCGGCTTCTGCTTCGTCGGCGCGCCCGGCGTGCAGCACTTCGCCCACGCCGGCGACGTCGCCTGGGCGATCACCAACGCCTGCGCCGACTACCAGGACGTCGTCGAGGTCGACCCCGGCCTGGACGCGGCCGACCTCCCGGCCGACCTGCTACCGCTCCGGCCGGGCCTGGCGGTCCGCACGTCGTCGTACCTGCTGGGGGAGCTGGGCTTCGACGCCCTCCTGCCGCTGCTGCGCGCCCGCAGCGTCGACGACGTCGACCGCGCGCTCGACCGCTGGGTCGAGCCGGTCAACAACGTCGTCATCGCCGACCGGGCCGGCACGGTGCGCTACCGGCTCGCCGGACGCGTGCCCGTGCGCGACGCCGACGGCGGGTGGACCGGCTGGTTGCCCGACCCCCACCGGCACGACGCCGGGCCGGACGGGGTCGTGGTCACGGCCAACGAGCGCCGCGGCCCCGAGAGCAGCATGGTCGGGCGGTCGTTCGCGCCGCCGTACCGCGCCCGCCGGATCCGCGAGCTCCTGGGTGACCGGCGCGGGCTCACGACCGCCGACTTCGCCGCCATCCACGACGACGCGTTCCTGCCCACCGCCCCGCTGCTCGCCCGGCTCGTGCCGGGCGCCTTCGACGACTTCGACGGGGTGATGGCGGCCGGCTCCGCCGGGGCCGCACGCTTCGCCGCCTGGCGGTCCGCGCTGGTACGACGCCTCGTGGCCGAGCCTGCGCTGGCCGGCCTCGCCGATCCGGGACCCGAGCACGACCACGGCCCGTTGCTGGCCTGGTCGATGGACCCGGTCGTGCGGGTCGGGCTGGCGCTGCCGACCCTCGCCGCGGCGGCGCTGGCCGACGAGCGGCCGCTCGGGATCGACCTGCCCGCGCTCGCCCGGGCCGCCCTCGGCGACCTCGCGGCGAAGGAGGTGCCGGCGACCTGGGGCGACACCCACGTGGCCCGGCCGGTGCACGCGCTGGCCGAGGTGGGCTTCGACGCCGGCATCCCGTTCCTACCGGTCTCCGGGGACCAGGACGCGGTGCGCACGATGGGTTCGTGGCCGGCGATCAGCGACGCCGCCACCCGGGGAGCGGTGGCGCGCTACGTGTGGGACCTCGCCGACCGGCAGGCCGGGGGCTGGGTGGTGCCGACCGGCGCCTCCGGCCGGCCCGGCCCGCACCACGACGACCAGCTGCGACCGTGGCTCGACGGGCACCTCGTGCCGATCGTCACCGACTGGGATCAGCTGGCCGAGGACAGCTCCTTCTCGAAGAACGCCTCGGCGTAGGGGTTGTCGTTGTAGCGGTCGATCCGCGCGTAGCCAGCCCGTTCGTACATCTCGATCGCCCCGGTCAGCGTGCCGTTGGTGTCCAGCACGACGCGTCGGTAGCCCTGCTCGCGCGCGAGGCTCTCGAGGTGTCGCAGCATCCGCGTGCCCAGGCCTGCGCCGCGCCAGCCGGCGTCGACCCACATCCGCTTGATCTCGGCGGTGTCGTCCCGGCCGGGGACCGGGCGGAGGCCACCGTGGGCCACCGGCCGGCCGTCCGAGGTCGCCACCACCCAGGTCGCGTCCGGCTCCGGCGCCAACGGGCCGGGGTCGAAACCGGCGGGGAAGCGGTCGTCGAGCTCCGCGACGTACCGCCGGGTGGCCTCCCGGGCGACCGGGTCGTCGTCACCGACCTGCCGCAACCGGACCGTGGCGGCCCGCACGAGCAGGTCGGCCGTGGCCAGCGCGTCGGCCAGCCGCTCCTGCTGGCGGGGTGTCAGCGGGGCCATCAGGGAGCTGGCCCGCTCATCGGAGCGACGCTCGAGGTCGTCGTAAGCCTGTTGGCCCGCGGTCGTCAACGAGACCAGCCGGCGGCGCCGGTCGGCGCCGTCGACCGTCGTGGCCACCAGGCCGTCGTCCTCGAGCCGGCGCAGCATCCGGGACAGGTGCCCGGAGTCGAGGTCGAGCAGCTCGCGCAGCTCGCGGACCCCCACGGCCCCCGCGCTGCCGATCTCGAAGAGCAGCCGGGAGACTGCCAGCGGCCGGCCGGTCCCGAGGAAGGACTCCTCGAGCACGCCGATGCGCTGGGTGTAGGTGCGGTTGAACCGGCGGAGGACCTCGGTCACGGTCATTCTCTGACTCTAGTCAGAGATTACTCCGAGTGGCAAGGGAGCGATTGCGACACCGACTCACTTCGTGTCGTCGTTGCTGCCCCCGGTGTCCTCCTCGCCGGCGTTGTCGCCCTCCTCGGGCGGCGTCGTCGAGCTGTCGTCGACCGGGTCGTTGATGATGTCGTCGTTGTTCTCGCCGCCACCGCCGCAGGCGGTCAGGCCCAGGGCGAGCAGGGTCGCGGCCACGGCGGCCGCCTTGCGGGGGATGCTCACGGTGCTCATCGCCGAGCGTTACCCCCGCGTCGCTGCTGCACTCAGGGGGCGGGGCCCGACCGGAGGCGCTGAGAGACTTCGCTCCCGTCGACCAGGGAAGCAGGTGGCGCCATGACCTGGTTCACCGCCCTCGTCATCGTCCTCCTGGCTCTCGTGCTGGCCGGGCTCGTCCTCGGTGGACGGCGGCGTTCGGGCCCCTCGCCGCTCGAGCGGGACCACGGCGCCGGGCTCTACCGCGGCGGCACCGGCAACGACCCGCTCGAGCGCCGCCAGGCAGCGGAGAAGCAGGAAAAGCGAACCGGCCGGACTCGAGGGAGTCCGGCCGGTCCGTTGCTGGGGTGAGTAACGGGACTTGAACCCGCGACATCTGCGACCACAACGCAGCGCTCTACCAGCTGAGCTATACCCACCATGTGGCCCGAGGGCCGGAGATGAGTGTAGACGCAAGCCGCCCGGAATCAGGAATCGGTACCCGTACCAGCGGCGTCGCCGCCGGTGGCCGGATCCTCGGCTGCGTCCTCGGCCGGGGCCAGCCCGAGGCCGGTGAGTGCGCCGCCGTGGCGCGTCGCGACCTCGCGTGCGGTGTCGGTGTCCGGGCCGGGCGGCGCCACGAAGACGGTGTCGCGGTAGTAGCGCAGCTCCTCGATGCTCTCCTGGATGTCGGCCAGGGCCCGGTGGTTGCCGCGCTTGGTCGGGGCGTTGAAGTAGGCCCGCGGGAACCAGCGCTTCGACAGCTCCTTGATCGAGGAGACGTCGACGATCCGGTAGTGCAGGAAGCCGTCGAGCTCGGGCATGTCACGGGCGACGAAGCCGCGATCGGTGGCGACCGAGTTGCCCGCGAGCGCGGGCCGGCTGTCCGGGGCGCAGTGCTCGCGCAGGTAGGCCATGACCTGTTCCTCGGCCTCGCGCAGGGTGACGCCGTTCTCCAGCTCGGTGATCAGGCCGGAGGTCTCGTGCATGGTCCGCACGAACTCGATCATCTGGTCCAGCGCCTCGGCGGGCGGCTTGATGATGACGTCGACACCCTCGCCGAGCACGTTGAGGTCGAAGTCGGTCACCAGGGCTGCGATCTCGATGAGGGCGTCGTTGCGGAGGTCGAGCCCCGTCATCTCGCAGTCGATCCAGACCAGTCGTTCGTTCACGATGCTGCACCCTACGCCTGACGGCCGTCACCGGGGCGGGGTGCTCTCAGGAGCCGCTCAGCGGAGCCGGTTAGCCTCGGCGCCGTGAACGGAACACTGGCCTGGGTGGGCCTGCTCGCCCGGCTGGTGACGGGAGGGGTCTGGCTCGTCGCGGGCGGCCTCAAGATCACCGAGCCCGACGCGAGCGTCAACGCGGTCCGTGCCTACCAGCTGCTGCCGTCCTCGGTCGCCGAGGTGGTCGGCCTCGCCCTGCCCGGCATCGAGGTCGCCATCGGCCTGGCGCTGGTCCTCGGCGTGCTCACCCGTGGCGCCGGCGTGCTGTCGGCGCTGCTGTTCGTCGCGTTCATCATCGGCATCGCGTCGGTGTGGGCACGCGGGATCGAGATCGACTGCGGGTGCTTCGGCGGTGGCGGGGCCGACCCCGGTGCCTCCTCGGCCTACCCGTGGGAGATCGCCCGGGACGTCGCGCTGCTGGCCGCGTCCCTTCTCGTCGTGTGGCTGCCACGCACGCGGCTCGCCCTGGATTCCGTACTGTTCGAGAACCGCGCCGCCAGCGGCGCTGCTGAAGGAGAAGTGGACTGATGTCGTCGAAGTCGTCGAAGGCGAACGCGCGGGCGCAGAAGGCGGCCGCCGAGCGGGCCGCCCAGGCCAAGCGGGAGGCGCGGCGCCGGATGCTGACCGTCGGTGGCGTCGTGCTCGCGATCGTGCTGATCGTCGGCGGCTCGGTCGGCTACTCGGTGTGGAAGCGGGACAAGGACCAGAAGGCGCTCGAGGAGGCCGTGGCCACCGCCGCGGCGTACGGCGTCTCGATCGGCCCGGAGGACGCGCCGCACGAGGTGATCATCTACGAGGACTTCCTCTGCCCGTTCTGTGGTGACCTCGAGGAGGAGACCCGCGACGACCTCGCCCGGCTCGCCGCCGACGGCAAGGTCCGCGTGGAGTACCGCCCGTTCGACCTGCTCAGCCAGATCGGTGACTACCCGATCCGCGCGACCAGCGCCTTCTCGATCGTGCTCGAGGAGGCCGGCCCGGAGGCGGCGAAGAAGTTCCACGACCTGCTCTTCGCCAACCAGCCGTCCGAGAGCAACCCCGACGCGGTCGACAACGACGACCTCGTCGAGTACGCCGTCGAGGCCGGTGCCGACGAGGCCGCCGTCGGTGACGCGATCCGCAGCGTCGCCAACCGCGACTGGGTCACCGAGGCCACCGAGGAGGCGCGCCGCGTCGGTGTCTCGAGCACCCCGACCATCCTGCTCGACGGCAAGGTCTTCGACGACGGGCGCACCGTCGACGACCTTGCGGAGAACCTCATCGACGCGCTTGAGTGACGTCGTGCCGCCGAGCCCCTCGCTGAGCCCCTCGCCGAGCCCGTCGCTGGGTCGGTTCGTCGCCGGCCTGCCCAAGGCCGAGCTGCACGTCCACCACGTCGGGTCGGCCTCGCCGCGCATCGTGTCCGAGCTGGCCGCGCGCCACCCCGGCACGGTGCCCTCGGACCCGGAGCGGCTCCGCGAGTTCTTCGCGTTCCGCGACTTCGCCCACTTCATCGAGGTCTACCTCGCCGTGGTCGACCTGGTCCGGACGCCGGAGGACGTGCGCTACCTGACCTACGAGATCGGTCGCGAGCTCGCCGAGGGCCAGTCCGTGCGCTACGCGGAGCTCACCTGCACGCCGTACACCTCGGTCTGGCCGGACGACCCGGACCGGGGCATGCCGATCGAGGCGTACACGGAGGCGATCGAGGACGCGCGGGTCGCCGCCGAGCGTGACTTCGGGCTGGTGCTGCGCTGGATCTACGACGTCCCGGGGGAGGCCGGTGTGCCGGCGGCCGACGCGACCCTGCGGTTCGCCCTCGAGCACGCGCCCGACGGACTGGTCGCCTTCGGCCTCGGCGGGCCGGAGATCGGGGTGCCGCGCGAGCAGTTCGTGCCGCACTTCGCCCAGGCGCTGGCGGCCGGGCTGCACTCGGTCCCGCACGCGGGGGAGACCACCGGCCCGGAGACCATCTGGACCTCGCTGCGCCACCTGGGCGCGGAGCGGATCGGGCACGGCACGTCCGCCGCGGAGGACCCGGCGCTGCTCGCCCACCTCGCCGAGAACCGGATCCCGCTCGAGGTGTGCCCGTCGTCCAACGTGGCGACCCGGGCGGTGGCCGCGCTGGACGAGCACCCGCTGCCGGCGTTCGTGGAGGCGGGGGTCGTGGTCACCATCAACTCCGACGACCCGCCGATGTTCGGCACCACCCTCAACCGGGAGTACGAGATCGCCGCCGACCTGCTCGGCCTCGACGAGGCCGGCCTCGCCGACCTCTCCCGCGCTGCCGTCGGCGCCTCCTTCGCACCGGAGGACGTCAAGGCGCGCCTGGTCGGCGAGATCGACGCCTACGTCGCCGAGGGGCGCTGAGCATGCAGGCGCCGCTCGAGCTGTTCGGGATCGACGGCCTGCTGAGCGACGAGGAGCGCGCGATCCGCGACACCGTCCGTGCCTTCGTCGACGACAGGGCCCGGCCCCACCTCGCCGAGTGGTACGACGACGCCCGGATCCCGGCTCGCGAGCTCGCCGTCGAGCTGGGCCGGCTCGGCCTGCTCGGCATGCACCTGGAGGGCTACGGCTGCGCCGGCACCAGCGCCACCGCCTACGGACTGGCCTGCCTCGAGCTCGAGGCGGCCGACTCAGGCCTGCGCTCGCTGGTCTCCGTGCAGGGCTCGCTGGCGATGTTCGCGATCCGCCGCTGGGGCTCGGAGGAGCAGCGCGAGGAGTGGCTGCCCCGGATGGCCACCGGCGAGGCGATCGGCTGCTTCGGCCTCACCGAGCCCGACTTCGGCTCCGACCCGGGCGGGATGCGGACCCGCGCCGTGCGCGACGGCGATGACTGGGTGCTGCACGGCGCCAAGATGTGGATCACCAACGGCTCCGTCGCCGACGTCGCCGTGGTCTGGGCCCGGACCGAGGAGGGCATCCGCGGCTTCGTGGTGCCGACGGACGCCCCTGGCTTCTCCGCGCCGGAGATCCGGCGCAAGCTGTCCCTGCGCGCCTCGGTCACCAGCGAGCTGGTCCTCGACGGGGTGCGCCTGCCCGCCTCCGCGGCCTTCCCCGACGTGCGCGGCCTGCGCGGCCCGCTGTCCTGCCTCGACGAAGCGCGCTTCGGGATCGTCTTCGGCGCGCTCGGCGCCGCCCGCGACTGCCTCGACGCGACGATCTCCTACGCCCGCGAGCGGGCGATCTTCGACAAGCCGCTGGCGTCGTACCAGCTGACCCAGGCGAAGCTCGCCGACATGGCCCTCGAGCTCGGCAAGGGGATGCTGCTCGCGCTGCACCTGGGCCGGCTCAAGGACGCCGGGCAGCTGCAGCCCGACCAGGTCAGCCTCGGCAAGCTGAACAACGTGCGCGAGGCGCTCGGGATCGCGCGGCAGTGCCGCACCATCCTCGGCGCTGCCGGGATCACCCTGGAGCACCCGGTCATGAGGCACGCCAACAACCTCGAGTCGGTGCTCACCTACGAGGGCACGAGCGAGGTCCACCAGCTGGTCATCGGACGTGCCCTGACGGGCGAGTCGGCCTTCCGCTGAGAGGCGTCAGCCCCGCGAGGCTCATACCTCCCGCGGGGCCACGACCTTTGTACGACGCCGGGCCGCCCTCCGGGCGGAGGCGCGCCGTCCCGACCGCCCTCCCGGTACCCGACCGTCTCGCCGCCACGACCCTCCGACATTTGTGTCGGTAAAGCCGGGGATCATGGGTCACCGGTCGTCGACGGGTCAGGTCCGGGCCGGCGACGACGATGGTGACCGTGGAGGACGAGGCGTGGGACGCACTGGTGAGGAGGCAGGGATGGCCGAGGCAGCCGAGGAGGCCGCAGGCGCACGCTCCCTGGACGACCTCGCCGACGACCTGCGCGCCCTGCGCGTGGCAGCCGGCAGCCCGTCGTACGCCGAGATCGCGCTGGGCGTCGCCCGGGTCCGCGAGGCGCGGGGAGCCGCAGGGCGCCCCGGCCGGACGACCGTCTACGACGCCTTCCGCACCGGTCGCCGACGCATCGACGTCGAGCTGGTGGTCGACATCGTGCGGGCGCTGGGCGTCGACGAGGACGAGGTCGTCCGCTGGGACGCCGAGTGCCGCGCCGCCCTCTCGGCCGCGACCGCAGCACTGCCCGCCACGCGCCCCGGGACCGGGGCCCCGGTGGCCGACGCCCCGGCCGCGGGGGAGGGCCCGGCTGCGGGGGAGGGCCCGGCTGCGGGGGAGGGCCCGTCGCCTGCCCGCTCGGCGCCGGAGGCCGCGGCCCGTGTCCCGGCTGTGCCGCTGCCCCCGCCGCTGACCGCGCGTCGCGGGCTGCTGGTCGGCGTCGGCTGCGTGCTGGCGAACCTGCTCGGCCGCTCGCTGGTCGACCTGCTGAACCTGCCGCTCTACCTCGACATGATCGGCACCGCGGTCGCCGCGGTGGTCCTCGGGCCGTGGTGGGGCGCCCTGGTCGGCGCGACCACGAACGTGGCGGGAGTCCCGATCAGCGGCGCCGACTCGATCCCGTTCGCGCTGGTCAACGTCACCGGCGCGCTCATCTGGGGCTACGGGCTGCGGCGCTTCGACATGGGGCGCACCATCGGACGCTTCCTGCTGCTCAGCATGGTCGTGGCCCTCGCCTGCTCGGCGGTGGCCGTCCCGATCCTGCACGTGCTCTACGGCGGCTCGACCGGGCACGGCGCCGACACGATCACGGCGACCTTCTTCGACCTCAGCCACAGCCTGCTGCTGGCGGTGACCTCGGCCAACCTGCTGACCTCCCTGGCCGACAAGCTGATCAGCGGCTTCGTCGCCCTGGCCGCCCTCGACGCGGTGCGCCGGCGGGCGGAGGACCGACCACCCGTGCGGGCCGACGGCCTGCTGGCCTGACCCCCTCGTCCGGAGGCATCCGGAAGGGGGTAGGCCCCGGCGTCCCCGCGCTGACCTGCGTGTTCGGAGTTGTTCGGGGTTGCCGGAGGGGCGCCGACGACGCCTCCGGACAGGCGAGACTGTGCGTGGGGGACCGCCCGGTTCGGCGCCGACCGCCGTCGGGGGACACGACGGCACACAAGCCAGGCAGTGGGCCGGAAGGTGGTCGTGGGGGCCAGCTTCCGAGACCGGCGTCAGCGGGCGGTCCGCTCCCCGCGCAGGCGCCGGGCGGTGGCGTAGGAGCGCTCGCGGAGCTGCTCCACCCAGGGGTACTGCTCGAGTCCCGGCATCGTGTTCACGATCGGGTCGAAGGACGCCTCGGCGTCGTCGGGCAGGGGCAGCTGGAGGGTGAGCACCCCGAGGTGGCGCCAGGCCCCGCCGACCGGCGCCCAGGACAGCTCGTAGCGGTGCTCCTCGGTGCCACGGGCGCCGAGCACCACCGGCCCGGCCTCGGTCCGGTACGGCAGCAGGGTGGTCAGCGGCTGGCCCTTGCGGAAGGCCGGGACGAGCAGGTGGCGCGCCACGGGCGACCAGCCGGTGTTGGCGAGCAGCAGGTCGGCGTACCGGTCGTTGCCCAGGGGCAGGCGCACGGCGAGGCCGAGGATGTCCGGGACCGGACCGGGCAGGCCGATCGCCCGGGAGGTGCGCACCAGCACCTCGTCCTCGCCCGCGGTGTCGATCCAGGGGACGCCGACCGGCTCGGGGGAGCCGGTGCGGCTGATCAGGCCGGCCCAGGTCCGGCCCTCGGGGTGGAGCGGTTTCTCCGCCGGGCGCAGCGCGGCGATCCCGGAGGTGGCGGCCGAGAGGGCCCGGCCGGCGAGGTCGGCAGCGGTCGTGATCACGGGGTGGGGCATCACCGTGCGGTACCCCTCCCTCGTCGTGGCATGAGGTCCCGCCTCCGGCCGGCGTCCTAGGCTCGCGGCGTGGACGAGCAGGTGCGGGTGCGGGTGGATCGCGACAGCGTCGCGGCCGGGGACGACGTCGTGTCGCACGCACGGGTCGTCGACCTGCCGGCCGGGCAGCCGCTGGGCGTCGTGCTGGCGGCCGTCCGCCCCGAGGTCCGGGCGCCGGGCTGGTCGTGGGTGGTCCGCGTCGACGGCGAGGTGGCGGGGGTGTGGTCGACCGACCACGGTGTGCGGCTGCTGGTCCCCGACCGCCCGGTCGGGCCCGGGGAGCTGGACGTCCACTTCTCCTACTTCCTGCAGGTCGACCCGAGCTGGCTGTTCGACCGGCTCGCCGCGGGGGCCCGGGCCCGGCGGCGCGACCTCGTCGAGGAGTACACACCGATCGCCGCCGCGCGCCACGAGGAGGAGCTGCGGCGCCGCGAGCGCGAGCTCCCGGAGCGGCTGCTCGGGCCGGAGTGCGTCGCCGCGCTGGTGGCGTTCGGCGCCGTCGTCGACCTGCACGCCGACCGGGCGTGCTGGTTCGAGTGCGGTGGGGAGCGGTGGCGGGTGGTCCGCGCCGACACGATGACCCAGGTCTTCGCGCCCGGACGTGCCGGGGCCACCTTGTCCGCGCGTCCGGTGGAGGTCGTGGAGGGATGGCTGGTCGCCGCCCTCGGCGCCCGGGGCCGGGTCGGGCAGGGGCTGGCGCCGTACCCCGAGCACGAGCCGGTCCCACTTCCGGGCCTGGCGCTGCAGGCAGGTCGCTGGGTGATGACCGGCGCGGTGACCGTCCAGGTCCAGGACGGGTGGGCGGTCGAGGCGCTGCGCTTCGCCCACGGTCGCACCGTGCCGGACATCCGAGCGGCCCTCGTCGTTCCCGGGGCCTGACGGCCCGGCGTCCGGTGACCGCGCGGGGAGGGCAGTGCGTCGCCCTCGCCCGCCCGGTCGGACGGCGCCCCCGGCAGGAGTCGAACCCGCAACCTGAGAGGTAGAAGCTCCCTGCTCTATCCAGTTGAGCTACGGAGGCCTGCGGGCGAGCCTAGCGCCCGCGCCGCGCGCCGGACGAGCCGGAATAAACCCCGAGGGGGTATGTGTTGGCCGATCATGGACCCTCGCAACGCCATCGCTGTCAGCGCGACCCTGCACTGCCTGACCGGTTGCGCCATCGGTGAGGTCGCCGGCCTGATGGTCGGTACGGCGCTCGGCCTGTCCGCCGGCCAGACCATCGCGCTCGCGGTCGGCCTCGCCTTCGCCTTCGGCTACCTGCTCTCGTCGCTGCCGCTCGTCGGTGCCGGCATGCCCCCGGGCCGCGCGCTGCGCCTGGTGCTCGCCGCTGACACGATCTCCATCGTCGTCATGGAGGTCGTCGACAACGTGGTCATGGCGGCCGTCCCGGGCGCGATGGACTCCGGCCTGGTCGACCCCGTCTTCTGGCTGGCGATGATCGTCGCGCTCGCCGCCGCGTTCCTCGCCGCGTTCCCGGTCAACCGCTTCCTCATCGACCGTGGCCGCGGGCACGCCCTGCACCACGCCCACCACGACCAGCACGACCAGCACGACCAGCACGACCGGCACGACCAGGCCCACGGATCGGAGCACCGATGAGCACCACCACCCTCGCCGCCGGCGTCGCCGGCTTCCTGCTCGGCGGCCTCGTCGTCTCCACCGCCGCCAGCCTGGAGGACGACGACGGGCCGGCCCACGGCCTGGACCGGCCTGCTGTCGTCACCGTCCGGTAGGCGCGAGCACGCACACGGCTCGACCGCGGGTCACTCCGGCTTGTGCGCGATCGCCGCGGCGACCGCGTGGTGCACCTCGGGGTGGAACACCGACGGCATGATGAAGCTCGCGTTGAGCTCGTCGTCGTGGACCACGTGCGCGATCGCGTCGGCCGCGCGCAGGCACATGTCCACGGTGACCTCGTGGGCGCGGGCGTCGAGCAGGCCGCGGAAGACGCCGGGGAACGCCAGCACGTTGTTGATCTGGTTCGGGAAGTCCGAGCGGCCCGAGGCGACCACGGCGGCGTACCTCGCCGCCTGCGCCGGGTCGACCTCCGGGTCCGGGTTGGCCAGGGCGAAGACCACCGGGTCCTCGGCCATCGTCTCGATCCACTCCGGCTTGAGGATGCCGGGCGCGCTGACGCCGATGAAGACGTCGGCCCCCACGAGCACCTCCTGCAGGCCGCCGCTGCGGGACTCCCTGTTGGTCAGGGAGGCCAGCTCCTCGTGCGCGACCGACAGGTCGGCGTCGCCCGCGACGAGGGCGCCGGTGCGGTCGACGACGACCACGTCGCGCACGCCCGCGGCGAGCAGCAGCTTCACGATCGCGGTGCCGGCGGCACCGGCGCCCGAGACGACCACACGCGCCTCGCCGAGCTCCTTCTTCACCACGCGCAGCGCGTTGGTGAGCGCGGCGAGCACCACGATCGCCGTACCGTGCTGGTCGTCGTGGAAGACCGGGATGTCGAGCCGCTCGCGCAGCCGGGCCTCGATCTCGAAGCAGCGCGGCGCTGCGATGTCCTCGAGGTTGATGCCGCCGAAGCCGGGGGCGATCAGCTCGACCGCGCGCACGATCTCGTCGGTGTCCTGGGTGTCGAGGCAGATCGGCCAGGCGTCGATCTCGCCGAACCTCTTGAACAGCGCCGCCTTGCCCTCCATCACCGGCAGCGCTGCGCCGGGCCCGATGTTGCCCAGGCCGAGGACCGCGCTGCCGTCGGTGACGACGGCGACGGCGTTGCCCTTGATGGTCAGCCGGCGCACGTCCTCCGGGTTCTCGGCGATCGCCATCGACACCCGGCCCACGCCGGGGGTGTAGGCCAGCGACATGTCGTCGCGCGTCTTCAGCGGCACCTTCGAGCCGACCTCGATCTTGCCGCCGAGGTGGATGAGGAAGGTCCGGTCGGAGACCTTGTGCACCTCCACGCCGTCGACGCCGGCGACCGCCTCCTGCAGCTCCGCCGCGTGCTCGGCGTCGGCCGCCGAGCAGGTGACGTCGACGGTCAGCCGGTTGCTGCTGGACTCCGCCACGTCGATGGCGGTGACCATCCCGCCAGCGGCAGCGATCGCCGTGGCGACCTCTCCGACGACCCCGTGGTCGACGGAGGTGCGCAGGCGCATGGTGATGGAGTACGACGAGGCAGTGGCAGTTTTCCGAGGCACGGACCCAGTCAACGCCCGACCGGGGGTTACTCGGAAGTCGCCGGGGTGTCTGATGGCGCGAGCGTGTCGCCTGTCGAGGGCTGCGCGCAGGCACTCGCAAGCTCGGCCCGCACTTGCCCTCGACGCGCCTTCGGCGCGGGCGCCACGCTGCCGCGCCGCGGTTGCCTTGCGTAGGTCCAGCCCCCGCCCGGCGGCAAGCCGACCGCAGGTGGTGGGAGCGCGAACTCCCGGTGGTTGAGGTGCGAGGCCGCCCGCGGCCGAGCCTCGAAACCTCCGGGCCTGCCCGCCGGGCGGTGGTGGGCACGGTCCGGCGGACCGAGGGGCCGGCYMCCCGCGCAGGCGGSCCATCCACTCCTCGACGTCGTCGGAGGTGCGGGGGAGGGCCGAGGACAGGTTGTGCACGCCGTCGGCGGTGACCACCACGTCGTCCTCGATCCGGATGCCGATGCCGCGCAGCTCCTCGGGGACCAGCAGGTCGTCGGCCTGGAAGTAGAGGCCGGGCTCGACGGTGAGCACCATGCCCTCGGCGAGGGTGGCGTCGCGGTAGGCCTCGGGGGCGGCGTGGCCGCAGTCGTGCACGTCCATGCCGAGCATGTGGCTCACGCCGTGCAGGGTCCAGCGGGCGTAGACCTTCGAGTCGGGGGCGAGCGCCTCCTCGGCCGACACCGGCAGCAGGCCGAGGTCGGCCAGGCCGTGCGCCAGCACGACCATCGCCGCGTCGTGGCCGGCGAGGAACTTCACCCCGGGGCGCAGCGCCGCGATCGCGGCCTCCTGGGCCTGGAGCACGAGCGAGTAGAGGTCGCGCTGCAGCGACGTGAACCGGCCGTCGACCGGCAGGGTGCGGGTGACGTCGGCGGTGTAGAGGTTCGCGCCCTCGACGCCCATGTCGCACAGCACCATCTGACCGGGCACGACCGGGCCCGAGTTCTCGATCCAGTGCAGGGTCGTGGCGTGCGGGCCGTTGGCGACGATTGAGTCGTAGCCGAGGTCGTTGCCCATCGTCCGCGCGCGGCGGAAGAAGGTGCCCTCGAGCCAGCGCTCGCCGTGCTCGATGACGCGGTCCCACTCGCGCACGCAGTCCTCGAAGCCGAGGGTGGTCGCGTCGACCGCGGCCTGCAGCTCGCCGACCTCCCACTCGTCCTTGATCAGCCGCAGCTCGGAGAGCACCCGGGCCAGCTCGGCGTCGCGGCCGTCGTCGGGCGTGACGAGGCCGTCGACCACGGGGGAGACGCCGCGGTGCACGCGGGTCTTGGTGCCGCTGCCGAGCGCGCCCGGGAGCTCGTCGACGTGGCGGACCTCGATGCCGAGGGCAGCCGACAGCTCGTCGGCCGACGGGCGCTTGCCGGCCCACAGGGCGCCGTACTGCCGGTCGCGGAAGAACTCGTCGCTCTCGCGGCCCGCGCGCGGACGCGCGTAGAGGGCGGAGGAGCCGTCGGGCTCGACGACCAGGACGGCGTCGGAGGTCTGGTTGCCGCACAGCCAGGTGTGGGCGGTGTCGGGGCGGAAGCGGTAGTCGGTGTCGTACGCGCGGACCTTGTAGCCGCCCGCGGGCAGCACCAGCCGCTCACCCGGGAAGGCCTCGGCCAGGCGGCGCCGACGGTCGACGGCGAGGTCGGCGAGCGGGTGGCGCTCGACCTCGGTCGGCCGGTCGTCCCAGCCGGTGCGCATGAAGGTCGCGTAGGCCTCGGGGACGGCCGGGTCGTGCTGCTCGGTCCTGAGCTGCTCCTCGGCCGCGGACGTCGTGCTGTCGGGGGTGTCCTCTGTCACCTTCCTCACTGTACGCCGCGGGGGACGATCCACGATCAGGGGTTGACGGATGCCTCCCGATAGGCTTCAGCCCATGACAATGGGCCCCCGCAACAGTGTTGCCTTCACGGTCGTCGTGACCGTGGCGGTCGCTGTCGGGGCCCTGCTCACCCTGCTGGTGCTCGCGCTGTCCGGCGCGCCCGGCACGACGTTGCTCGCCACGGCCCTCGCCGCGGTGCCGGTCGGACCCGTGCTCGCGGCGTACCTCTGGCTCGACCGCTACGAGCCCGAGCCGCGGAGCCTGCTCGCCGCCGGCCTCGCCTGGGGCGCGTTCGTGGCGACCATGGCCGCCCTGCTCGTCCAGGGTGTCGGCGGCCTCGTCGTGGGCATCACCGAGACCGCGTCCCTCGCGCTCGCCGCGCCGGTGGTCGAGGAGGCCAGCAAGGGGCTGTTCCTCCTCCTGCTCCTGTGGTGGCGCCGGGCGGAGGTGGACGGGATCCTCGACGGCATCGTCTACGCCGGCATGGTCGGCATCGGCTTCGCCTTTACCGAGAACATCCTCTACCTCGCGGCGGCGTGGAACGGCACCGACGGCCTCGGCCCCGGCGGCTTCGAGGCGGTCACCGGCACGTTCGTGCTGCGCTGCCTGTTCAGCCCGTTCGCACACCCGCTCTTCACCGCGTTCATCGGTGTCGGCATCGGCGTCGCCGTGGCCTCCCGCAGCCGGACGGTGCGCTGGAGCGCCCCGGTCGCCGGCTACCTCGCCGCCGTCCTCGCGCACGGGCTGTGGAACGGCTCGGCGGTGCACGGCTTCGGCGGCTTCGTCGTCGTGTACGCCGTCATCATGCTCCCGGCCTTCGTCGGCATGGTCGCCCTCGCGTGGTGGGCCCGCGAGACCGAGGCCCACGTGCTGCGGATGGCGCTGACCGACGCCGCCGACCGCGGACTGCTCCCGGCCACCGACATCGGCTGGGTCGTGAACCTCCGCGGACGCCGCGAGGCCCGCCGCCACGCCCGGGCCGCCGGCGGGCCGGAGGCGGAGCGCGCGATGCGCGACTACCAGCAGGCAGCCATCGAGCTCGGCTTCCTGCACCACCGCCTGCTGCGTGGCACGGCACCACGGGACTGGCAGGCTCGTGGACAGGACTTCCTCGGTCGCATCCAGGCGGCCCGGCCCCGGATCGCGTTCCCCGGACAGGTGGTACCCCAGCGATGACTCACCAGGCCCCCCGCGGCGGCGACCTCCCCGGTGCCGGCCTCGACGGCCGCATGCTCACCGAGGTGGTGCGGCTGCACGGCGCCCTCAAGGCGGCCCCGCTGCCGCTCGACCTGCCCGGCGTGAGCGCCCTGCGAATCGGCCGCGACCACGTGATCGAGCAGCTCGAGGACTACGTCATCCCGCGGCTGACCGAGATCGAGGCGCCGATGCTCGTCGTGGTCGGCGGGTCGACCGGCGCCGGCAAGTCGACGCTGGTCAACACCCTCGTGGGCCACAAGGTGACCACCCCCGGCCTGCTGCGCCCCACGACGCGGTCGCCGGTCCTGGTCCATCACCCCGAGGACGTCCGCTGGTTCGGCGCCGACCGGCTGCTGCCGGAGCTGGCCCGGGTCAGCGAGCCGACCGCCGACCAGTTCGCGATCCAGCTGGTGCCGAGCACCTCCGTGCCCCGTGGGCTGGCGATCCTCGACGCCCCCGACGTCGACTCGGTCGACGAGCGCAACCGCGAGCTCGCCGGCCAGCTGCTCGCCGCCGCCGACCTGTGGCTGTTCGTCACCTCGGCTGCCCGCTACTCCGACCAGGTGCCGTGGGACCACCTCAAGCTCGCCGTCGACCGCAACACCGCCGTCGCCCTCGTCCTCAGCCGCACCCCGGCCGACGACGTCGCGACCGTGTCCGTCCACCTCGCCCGGATGATGGCTGCCCGCGGCCTGAAGGACAGCCCGCTGTTCGCCGTGGCGCAGGGTGAGGTCAGCGACGAGGGACTCCTGCCCACGTCGTACGCCGTCGAGATCCGTGGCTGGCTGGAGGCCCTCGCCTCCGACGTCGCCGCGCGCCGCGACGTGGTCAACCAGACCGTCGCCGGTGCCGTGCGCACGGTGACCCGCAAGGCGTTCCCGATCGCCGACGCCGTCCAGCTGCAGGTCACTGCAGTCAGCGACCTGCTCGCGGCCGCCGACAAGGTCTACGACGGCGCGCAGACCGGCCTGCTCGCCGCGGCGGCCGACGGCACGCTGCTGCGCGGCGACCTGCTCGCGCGCTGGCAGGAGTTCGTCGGCAGCGGCGAGCTCGTGCGCTCCCTCGAGGCGAAGGTCGGCTTCGTCCGCGAGCGCCTCGTGAACGCCATCAAGGGCAAGCCGCAGCAGGCCGAGCGGGTCGCGGTCGCGATCGAGATGGCCGTCGAGGCCCTCGTCGTCGACCACGCCGAGCGCGCCGCCGAGGAGGCGGCCGAGCAGTGGCACGCCGAGGAGTACGGCGCTGCGCTGCTCGCCTCGACCCAGGACGACCTGACCCGCGCCGGCCGCGCGCTGCGCAACCGCGCGACCCAGGAGGTCCGCGGCTGGCTCGACGAGCTCCAGGAGCTGGTGCGCCACGAGGCCGGCGACGCCCGGCACAGTGCCCGCTTCCTCGCCCTCGGCGTGCGCGGGCTGGGGGTCACCCTGGCCGTCGTGGCGCTCGCCGGCGAGGGGGCCAGCGGACCGGGCGCGGAGTCGGTGCGGCAGGGCTGTGCCCTGCTCGACACCACGCTCGGCGCCGGGATCACCGACCGCCTCGTGGAGCAGGCCCGGGGCACGCTCGCGCGCCGGCTCGCGACCCTGATGGGTGCCGAGCGGGCCCGCTACCTCGCGCCGGCGGCGCAGTGGGAGCTCAAGCCCGACGCCGCCGACCAGCTACGCCAGGCAGCGCGGCGGGTGGACGACCTGCGGTTCGCAGCCGCCAAGAAGGGAACGGGTGGACACCTGTGACGAACGGTCTCGACACGGACACGACGCTGGGCGACCTCGCGACGCGGGGCACGCCCGTCGGTGAGCGGCTGCAGGGCCTCGGCGACGCCGTGGTGGCCGCGCGCGGCCACGTCCCCGACGAGCTGCTCGACGAGGTCGCCTCCGCCGCCGACCGGGCGACCGGCCGCCTGCGGCTGTCCGCCCGGCACACGGTGGTCGCGATCGCCGGCGCCACCGGCTCCGGCAAGTCGTCGACCTACAACGCGCTGACCGGCCTCGAGCTGTCCTCCGTCGGCGTCCGCCGCCCCACCACCTCCTGGGCGACCGCGGTCGTGTGGGGGAGCGAGGGCGCCGACGAGCTCCTCGACTGGATCGGCATCCCGCCGCGCCACCAGACGATGCGCGACTCCATGCTCGACACCCGGCACACCGACAGCGCCCTCGACGGCGTCGTGCTGCTCGACCTGCCCGACCACGACTCGACCGAGGTCTCCCACCACCTCGAGGTCGACCGGCTGGTGGCCGTCGCCGACCTGATGGTCTGGATCCTCGACCCCCAGAAGTACGCCGACGCGGCGGTCCACGACCGCTACTTCAAGAAGCTGACCTCCCACCAGGGGGTGATGCTCGTCGCGCTCAACCACATCGACACCGTCCCGGTCGAGCGCCGCCAGGCCATGGTCGACGACGTGCGCCGCCTCCTGGCCGAGGACGGTCTGCCCGACGTGCAGGTGCTCGCGATCTCCGCCAAGCAGGGCATCGGCATGGACGAGCTCCGCGCCGAGATCCGGCGCCGCGTCCAGGACAAGCGCAGCACCACCGCCCGCGTCGAGGCCGACATCGCCGCCGCGGCCGCCCGGCTCGAGGCCGCCGCCGGCGACACCCCCGCCCGCGAGCTCCCCGCGAAGCGCTACGACGAGCTCGAGGACTCCGTCGCCGACGCCGCGGGTGTCTCCGCGGTCGTCGACAGCATCGAGCGCACCGTGGGCGAGCGTGCCCGCCGCGCCGTCGCCTGGCCGCCCTTCCTGCTGCTCGGCCGCAAGGCCGACGGCGACCAGCCGCGCCACGAGCCCGAGGTGGCGCCCGTCGACCGGTCCAGCGTCGACACCGCCGTGCGTGGCGTCGCCGACGAGGCCAGCGAGGGCGTCGGCGCCGGCTGGGCGCCCCACGTGCGCAAGGCCGCCACCGGCCGCCTCGCCGAGGTCAGCGACCGCCTCGACCGCGAGCTCGGCCGGGTCGACCTCCCGACGCGCCTCCCGTTCTGGCTGGTCCTGGTCCGCGTCCTGCACGGGCTGCTGCTCCTCGCCGCCGTCGGCGGGCTCGGCTGGTGGGCCTACGCCGCCATCAGCGGTGAGAGCGCCGACCTGACCGAGGTCGCCGGCCTCCCGCTCCCCGCGGTCATCGGCATCGGGGGGCTCGTGCTCGGCCTGCTGCTCGCCGTCGTCGGCCGCGCCGTGGTCGGCGGGCTGGCCCGCCGGCGTGCCGAGGACGCCGACGAGGAGCTGCGCTCGGTGGTTCACCAGGTCGTCCACGAGGACGTCGTCGCCCCGCTCGCGGAGGAGCTCTCGGCCTACGCCACCTTCCGCCGCGGGATCAGCGCCGCCCGCGCCTGACCCGGTCCCGGGAGCCCCACCCGGAACACGCACGTCCTGCTGCCGTCCACAGCCCGCTGACCGACCCCGCGGCGTCCACAGGGAGCGGGCGCTGGGGTCGTGGTCGTCGTACCGGCGGGGTGGAGTGGCTCCGACCGGCCGCACGGGGCGGCCGGCGCGAGAGGCAGGAGCTCCCCATGGCCAACGAGACGATCGTGACGGTGCAGGGCTGGGTCGCCAACGTGCCGATGGTGCGCGAGGTCGGCGGCGTCCCGGTGATCAACTTCCGGGTCGGCTGCACGCCGCGGCACTACCAGCGGCAGAGCGACACCTGGGTCGACGGACCCACGCAGTGGTACGGCGTGAGCGCCTGGCGCCGCCTCGCCACCCACGCCGGCGCGTCCCTCAAGCAGGGTGACGCCGTGGTCGTCCAGGGTCGGCTCAACCACCGCACCTACGTCAACAAGAACGGCGTCGAGGTGCTCGCGATGGAGATCGACGCGACCGTCGTCGGCCACGACCTCACCCGTGGCACGTCGACCTTCACCAAGGCCGGCGGCGGCACCGGCGCGGCCGGAGACCCCGGAATGGGAGATGCCACAGCGGCTGCGTAGCCTTGGGGCGTGGCTGAATACGTCCTCTCCCTGCGCAACGTTCGCAAGGCCCACGGCGACAAGGTCGTCCTCGACAATGTGACGCTGTCGTTCCTCCACGGCGCCAAGATCGGCGTCGTCGGCCCGAACGGCATGGGCAAGTCGTCGCTGCTCAAGCTGATGGCCGGGCTCGACCAGCCCAACAACGGCGACATCGTCCGCGACCCCGACGCGACGGTCGGCATGCTCCAGCAGGAGCCGCCGCTCACCGAGGGCAAGACCGTCCTCGAGAACGTCGAGGAGGCCGTCGCCGGCATCAAGGCGAAGATGAAGCGCCTCGAGGACGCCTACATGGAGATGGGCGACCCCGACGCCGACCAGGACGCCCTCATGGCCGAGACCGGCGAGCTGCAGACCGAGCTCGACAACCTCAACGCCTGGGACCTCGACAGCCGCCTCGAGCAGGCGATGGACGCGCTGCGCTGCCCGCCGTCGGACCTGCTCGTCGACAACCTCTCCGGTGGTGAGCGCCGCCGCGTCGCGCTGTGCAAGCTGCTGCTCCAGCAGCCCGACCTGCTGCTCCTCGACGAGCCCACCAACCACCTCGACGCCGAGTCGGTGCAGTGGCTCGAGGGCCACCTCAAGAGCTACCCCGGCGCCGTCCTCGCGGTCACCCACGACCGGTACTTCCTCGACAACGTCGCCGAGTGGATCGCCGAGGTCGACCGCGGCTCGATCCACGGCTACGAGGGCAACTACTCGACGTACCTCGAGACCAAGAAGGAGCGCCTCAAGGTCGAGGGCGCCAAGGACGCCAAGCGCGCCAAGATGCTCGAGAAGGAGCTGGAGTGGGTCCGCTCCAACGCCAAGGCGCGGCAGACCAAGTCCAAGGCCCGCCTCCAGCGCTACGAGGAGCTCGCGGCCGAGGCCGACAAGGCCCGCAAGATCGACGCGGCCGACATCAACATCCCGCCGGGCCCGCGCCTGGGTGACGTCGTCCTCGAGGCCGAGCACCTCACCAAGGCGTTCGACGGCCGCACCCTGTGGAACGACATCACCTTCACCCTCCCGCGTGCCGGCATCGTCGGCGTCGTCGGCCCCAACGGTGTCGGCAAGACGACCCTCTTCCGGATGATCACCGGCGGCGAGCAGCCCGACTCCGGCAAGCTCACCGTCGGCCAGACCGTGAAGATCTCCTACGTCGACCAGAGCCGCGGCGGCATCGACCCCAACAAGAACGTCTGGGAGGTCGTTTCCGACGGCCTGGACTTCATCAAGGTCGCCAACTTCGAGATGAACAGCCGCGCCTACGTCGCGTCGTTCGGCTTCAAGGGCCCCGACCAGCAGAAGAAGGCCGGCGTCCTCTCCGGCGGTGAGCGCAACCGCCTCAACCTCGCGCTCACCCTCAAGCAGGGCGGCAACCTGCTGCTCCTCGACGAGCCCACCAACGACCTCGACGTCGAGACCCTGTCCTCCCTCGAGGACGCCCTGCTCGACTTCCCGGGCTGTGCCGTGGTCACCTCGCACGACCGGTGGTTCCTCGACCGCATCGCCACCCACATCCTCGCGTGGGAGGGCACCGAGGAGAACGAGGGCGCCTGGTTCTGGTTCGAGGGCAACTTCGCCTCCTACGAGGAGAACAAGATCGAGCGCCTCGGTGTCGACGCCGCCCGCCCCCACCGCGTCACCCACCGCCGCCTGACCCGCGACTGATCACGGCGCGAGCGCCACGCTCGTGCTTGATTGCGCGAGCGTGTCGCCTGTCGAGGGCCGCGCGCAGGCACTCGCTGCGCTCGGCCCGCACTTGCCCTCGACGCGCCTTCGGTGCGGGCGCCACGCTGTCTGATGGCGCGAGCGTGTCGCCTGTCGAGGGCTGCGCGCGGGCACTCGCAAGCTCGGCCGCACTTGCCCTCGACGCGCCTTCGGCGCGGGCGCCACGCTGCCGCGCCGCGGTTGCCTCCGGTAGGTGGTGGGGTCCGCTTGGCGGCCAGACTTGGGTTCGCTTCGCCTGAATCCCGGTGGTTGAGGTGCGACGAGCGCTAGCGAGGAGCCTCGAAACCTCCGGGCCTTGATGGCGGGCCGTGGCGGGCACAGTCCGGTGCACCGGGGCCGGCGGTTTCGAGGCTCAACCACCGGCGGCGGGGTCCCCGCTCGGAGCCTCCGGGAGGGGGCCGGCGGTGAGGCGCCGCAGGCGCCCGGCGGCCCCTACGAGACCGACCCCAGCACCGACACCCCACGAGACCCGGCCAGGCCGTCGGGTGTCTGGGGTGCCGGACGACGGTCCCTCGTGGAGGCGAATCGGGGTGCCGTCGGCGTCTGTGTGTGATTCCGGCTTGCGCGGGGGAGTGGTGACGCCGGCGGCGGGGTCCCCGCTCGGAGCCT
>NZ_VLJQ01000073.1:0-48489 GCF_007829375.1 Nocardioides sp. J9
GCGATGGCTTCGGTGACGAGGCGGTCGATCTGTGCCCAGGTCACCGACTCCACGGCGATCGCGAGCTGGTGGTCCACCCAGGCTGCTGCCCGTTGGGTGAGGGGGTGGGTGAGCTCGGCGATCCGCAGCGCCCGCCAGGGGGCGAGGTTGCCGTCGAGGACCGCGGTGTAGAGCTCGGGGAGTCGCCAGGCGCACTCGAGGATCTTGCCGACGTAGAGCCGACCACCGTCGGGTGTGCGGCCCAGCACGGCGATGAGCTCCATCAGCGCGAACTCCGACACCAGGGGTGTGCCGGGGCCGGCGATGGGGATGCCGGTGTCGAGGAAGCCGTCCCGGACCGTGGCTGCTTCGTCGGGCTGGTCGACGGTGTTGGCGTGGGCCCATGCCACGATGTGCTTCCACTCGCGGATCTCGAGGTGGGCTCGGGCCTCGGCATCGTCGGCGATCCACGACAGCAGCGATGCTGTCGAGACCTTCGACGAAGGGCTGGTTCCGAGCTCCATGACGGGATTCTTCCGGAGACCACCGACACTTTGATTCGCCGGAAACCCGCCTGTGGACTGGGGATTCTCCAAGGATCTACGATCCACAGCCCGCCTTCAAGGCCGGTGGTTTCGAGGCTCCTCGCTGGCGCTCGTCGCACCTCAACCACCGGGAGACCGGCGCCCAGAAAGACCAGCCCACGACCGCCTACGCGACCGCGAGCCGAAAGGCGGACCCGACCACCTCCCCAGCCCTCCTCGTCGCTGCCTTTCGGAGCTGTACCGGCTACGCGACCGAAGCCCGCCGACACCGACCGCTCCGCCTACGCGACCGCAGGCCGACAGGCGGCCCCGACCACCCGCCCAGCCTCCTCGTCGTTGCCTTTCGGAGCTGTAGCGGCCGCGCGACCGCTAGCCCACCGGGACCGACCCGCGCTCCTCCTGCGCAACCACTGGCCGACCACCGCAGCGAGCGCTACGCCGCACCCGGCGACCCCCTCCCAACGTGCGCCAGGCCACGGCCGCTGTCCACCAAGGCCTCGCCAAGGAGGCGGGAGGGCGAGGTCGCGGTACGCTTCGCGCAAGAACTCAATCACGTCCCTGGCGGGGGAAGCCGGTCCAAGTCCGGCGCTGACCCGCAACCGTAGGCCGCCCTCGGGTGGCAAGCCGGAGTACCTGCCACGGATGTCCTGACACCAACGCTGTCGTGGAAAGCAGCGGGATGTCACCACGTTGGTGCTCCCGCTCGTGCAGCGGGAAGGAACGAACATGCACCCCATCGCTCGCCGGGCGGCCTCCGCCACCGGAGCGCTCGCGCTCGTCGCCGGGCTCGGCCTCGCGGCCTGCTCGCAGGAGAACGACGGCAAGGCCGCGGACGAGGCGCCCGCGGGCGCGACGAACGGGTCCACGGAGCCGGGCGAGCCGACCGAGGCGGCGCTGGCCGGCGCGGCGTGGCTCGAGGGCGAGCTGCAGGGCGGCCTGCTGCACAACCGCGAGTTCGGGACCGACGACCACAGCACGACGGTCGACCTGGCCTACGCGCTGCGGGCGGTCGACCCGGAGAGCCCGGCGCTGACGACGATCACCGAGGCGCTGGCCGAGGGTGCGGAGGCCTACACCAGCCCGGGCAAGGACGTGTGGTCCGGCTCGACCGGCAAGCTCCTGTCGTTCGCCGTCGACCAGGGTGCCGACCCGCGCGACTTCGGCGGCCTCGACCTGGTCGCGCAGCTCGAGGAGCGTACGGCGGACGAAGGTCCCGCGACCGGCCGGATCAGCGACAAGAGCGAGTTCGGCGACTACGCCAACGGCTTCGGCCAGGCGTGGGCCGTGCGCGGCCTGACGCTCGCCGGGTCGGACGAGGCGGACGCCGCCCGCGGCTTCCTGCTCCAGCAGCAGTGCGACGGCGGCTTCTTCCGGCTCTACTTCCCCGAGGCAGACGCCGAGGAGCAGGCGTGCGCCGACGCGAAGCCGGAGCCCGCGGACACCACCGCACTGACCTACGTGCTGCTCCACGACCTCGCCGAGGACGACGAGGAGCTGGCCGCGGCGCTGGCCGAGGGCATCGACTACATCCTCAGCCAGCAGGCCGAGGACGGCTCGTTCTCCGGTGGCGACGGCCAGCTGGTCCCGAACGCCAACAGCACCGGGATGGCCGGGTGGGCCCTCCTCCTCGCCGGTGAGGACGAGGCGGCGGCGAAGGCCGCGGCCTGGGTCCGCGCGCACCAGCTCGGCGAGTGCGAGGGCAAGGTCGGCGCCGACGCCGGCGCGATCGCCTTCGACGACCTCACCCTGGCTGCGGCGGGCAAGCGCGGCCTGACCGCGAAGACCGAGTACCAGTGGCGCCTGGCCACCGCGCAGTCGGTGCCCGCCCTGCTCGCGCTCGACGAGGACGCCCCGGAGGCGCCGTGCCCGGCCGCCTCCTGAGCCTGCTCCTCGCAGCGCTCGCGCTCCCGTCCCTCGCCGCGGCACCCGCCGGTGCCGCGGCGGGGGGCGCGTGCGCGCCCACCGAGGTCACGGTCGTCGTCGACTTCGCCGAGCTCGGTGGTGGCAGCCGGACCGTGTGTGTCGAGGGCGGCGGCCCGGCGAGCCAGCTCTTCCACGACGCCGGCTTCCCGACCGAGGACTCCCCGGCACCGGGCATGAACGGCTTCGTGTGCCGGGTCGCGGGGAAGCCGGCGAACGGCCCGTGCACCAGGGGCGACGCGTACTGGAGCCTGTGGTGGTCGCCGCCGGGTGACGAGCCGGAGTGGTCCTACGCCAGCCTCGGCGTCACGTCGCTCGACCTCGACCCGGGCTCCTTCCTCGCCTTCGTCTGGCACGAGGGCGACGGCGACGTCACCCCGCCCGGGGAGACCGCCCCGGCGGAGAGCGCACCCACCGCAGCAGAGGTCGAGGCTGCGGCGGACAACGGCCGGGACGACGACGACGACGGCTTCCCGTGGCTGCTCCTCGCCGGTGGCGTGGTGGTCCTCGGCGCCGCCGCGGTCGTGCCGATCAGGCGGGCGCGGTCGTGAGGATCGCCCGCGACCTGCACCCCGTCGCCTGGTGGGCCTGGGCCCTCGGGCTCGCGGTCGGGACGTCGTTCACGACCAACCCGTTCCTGCTCGGCCTGCTGCTGGCCGGGATCACGCTGACGGTGCTGTCCTGCCGCTCCGACCAGCCGTGGGCCCGCTCCTTCCGGCTCTACGTGTGGCTGGGCGTCGTCGTGGTCGCCGTGCGCGTCCTGTTCCGCATCCTGCTCGGCGGCAACACCCCGGGCCACGTGCTGTTCAGCCTGCCGACGATCGCACTGCCCGACTGGGTGGCCGGCATCGACCTGCTCGGCCCGTTCACCCGCGAGGAGCTGCTCGCGTCGACCTACGAGGGCCTGCGCCTGGCCACCCTGCTCATCGCGGTCGGGGCCGCCAACGCACTGGCGAACCCGAAGCGGTTGATGAAGTCGCTGCCGCCGGCGCTCTACGAGATCGGCACGGCGATGACCGTGGCGATCAACATCCTGCCCCAGCTCGCGGACAGCGCTGCCCGCGTGCGTGCTGCCCAGCAGCTGCGCGGCGGCCCCGAGGGACGCTTCCACCGGGTCCGGGGCCTGCGCCGCCTCCTGGTCCCCGTGCTCGAGGACGCCTTCGAGCGCTCGCTCGCCCTGGCGGCCGGCATGGMCSCCCGCGGCTACGGCCGGGCCGGCGCCGCGACGCCCGCCCAGCGTCGTACCACCGGCGTGCTCATGGTCACCGGCCTCCTCGGCGTGGTCGTCGGCGTCTACGCGATGCTCGACTCCACCGCGCCGCGCCTGCTCGCCCTGCCGATGCTCGCGGCCGGCATGGCCGTCGCGCTCGCCGGCTTCGTCTCCGCCGGCCGTCGCGTCGAGCGCACCCGCTACCGCCCCGACCGCTGGCGCCTGCCGGAGCTCGTCGTGGTCGCCTCCGGCGTCGTCACCGGCGCCGGACTGTGGGCCCTCGCCCGGTGGGACACCTCCGTCGCCCACCCGGGCGTGCTCGCGGTGCCCGCCGTCACCGTGCCCGCGCTCCTCGCCGTGCTCACCGCCGTCGTCCCGGTGTGGGTCGCCCCGCCGCCGCTGACGACTCGCAACCGCGAGGCCAACCGGGAGGCGGTGGCCGCATGATCGAGCTGCGCGACATCCGCCTCGTGTACGACGACAGCCCGGTCCCGGTGCTCGACGGCGTCGACCTGCGCATCGAGTCGGGCGAGCTGGTCGTCCTCGCCGGTCCCACGGGCGTCGGGAAGTCGACGCTGCTCGGCGTGGTGGCCGGGCTGGTGCCGGGCTTCACCGGCGGCACGCTGAGCGGCGACGTGCTCCTGGACGGGGTCAGCGTGCTCGGCCAGCCGTCGCGCGAGCGGGCGCACGCGATCGGCTACGTGGGCCAGAACCCGCCCGCGTGGTTCGTCACCGACACGGTCGAGGAGGAGCTCGCCTTCGGCATGGAGCAGCTCGGCCTGGCGCCCGCGACGATGCGCCGCCGGGTGGAGGAGACCCTCGACCTGCTCGGCATCGCCGACCTGCGCCACCGCGACCTGCGCACCCTGTCCGGCGGGCAGCAGCAGCGGGTCGCCATCGGGTCGGTGCTGACCACCCATCCGCGCCTGCTGGTGCTCGACGAGCCGACCTCCGCGCTCGACCCCACCGCGGCGGAGGACGTGCTGGCGATCCTCACCCGGCTGGTCCACGACCTCGACGTGTCGGTGCTGCTGGCCGAGCACCGCCTCGAGCGGGTGCTGCCGTTCGCCGACCGGCTCTGCGTCCTCGGTGCCGACCCCGACCGCCCCGGCGCGGTGCGGGTCGGCGACCCCGCCGACCTGCTCCACGACGCCCCGACCGCGCCGCCGCTGGTGGAGCTCGGCCGGCTGGCCGGGTGGGACCCGTTGCCGCTGACCGTCCGCGCCGCCCGGCGGCGCGCCCCCGCGCTGCTCGAGCGGCTGCCGTCCGCTCCGCAGCGGACCGAGGTCCACCGCCTCGTCGTCAGCCACGGCCACCAGCCGGTGCTCCGCGAGGTCGACCTGACGCTGCGTCGTGGCGTGGTGACCGCGCTGATGGGCCGCAACGGCGCCGGGAAGTCGACGCTGCTGTGGACCGTGCAGGGCCGCCACGCGCCGGCTCGCGGCTCGGTCCGCGTGGCCGGCGACGACCCGGCCGGCCTGCGCCCGGAGCAGCGGCGCGCCTCGACGGGGCTGGTGCCGCAGACCCCGGCGGACCTGCTCTACCTCGAGACCGTGGCTGAGGAGTGCGTCGCCGCCGACGCCTCGGCCGGTGCCGCCGCCGGCACCTGCGCCGGCCTGCTGGAGCGGCTCGCCCCCGGCATCGACCCGGCCCGGCACCCGCGTGACCTGTCCGAGGGCCAGCGGCTCGCGCTCGCGGTGGCCATCGTGCTCACCGCGCGCCCGCCGGTGCTGCTGCTCGACGAGCCGACCCGCGGCCTCGACTACCCGGCCAAGCACGCCCTCGCCGAGGTGGTCCGCGAGCTCGCCGCCGAGCCCGGCTCGCCCCGGGCGGTGCTGGTCGCGACCCACGACGTCGAGTTCGTCGCCCAGGTCGCCGACGAGCTCGTCGTGCTCGCCGAGGGCGAGGTCGTCTCCCGCGGCCCGGTCGCCGAGACCGTCGCCGAGTCCCCGGCCTTCGCGCCGCAGGTCGCCAAGGTCCTCGGCAACGGCTGGCTCACCGTCGCCGACGTCGAGCACGCACTCGCCGCCCAGCAGGGGGTGTCGTGACCGGCGTCGCCGTCCCGCTCGCGCCCCGGTCGCGGCTGGTCCTCGCCATCACCTCGGTGATCGGGCTGCTCATGCTCGCCTGGCCGCTGCTGCTCGACATCGACCCCAGCACCGACCGCGTCGACCCGCCGTTCCTCTTCCTCCTCCTGCTGCCGCTCGTGCTCGCCGTCGTCGTGGCCGAGATCAGCGAGGGCGGCATGGATGCCCGCGTCCTCGCGCTGCTCGGGGTGCTGAGCGCGGTGAACGCCGTGCTCCGCCTCGTCAGCGCCGGCACGGCGGGCCTGGAGCTGGTGTTCTTCCTGCTGATCCTCGGCGGGCGGGTGTTCGGCGCCGGCTTCGGCTTCGTGCTCGGCTGCACGTCGCTGTTCGCCTCGGCACTGATGACCGCCGGCGTCGGGCCGTGGCTGCCGTTCCAGATGCTCGTGGCCGCCTGGGTCGGCATGGGCGCCGGCCTGCTCCCGCGCCGGGTCACCGGCCGGGGCGAGGTCGTCATGCTGGTCGTGTACGGCGTGGTGTCGGCCTACCTCTACGGCCTGCTGATGAACCTGCAGGGCTGGCCGTTCATGGCCGGCATCCGGGTGCCCGGCCAGGACTCCAGCGAGCTGTCGTACGTCCCCGGGGCCCCGGTGCTCGAGAACCTGCACCACTTCCTCGTCTACACGGTGCTGACGTCGACCGGAGGCTGGGACACCGGCCGCGCACTGATGAACGCGCTCGCCATCGCCGTGCTCGGCCCGGCGGTGCTGACCACGCTGCGCAGGGCCGCGCGCCGCGCGCGGATCACCCGCGTCGAGGCGCCGGTCGCGGCCGACCAGCCCGACTGACCAGCGCGACTGACCAGCGCGACTAGGGCTCGATCAGCAGGATCCGGTCGTCCTCGGCGGCCGGGGTCCCGCGGCCGTCCTTGTTGCTGGTGGCGAGCCACAGCCGCCCGTCGGCGTCGCGGGCCACGGTGCGCAGGCGGCCGTACTCGCCGCCGTCGTCGCCCTCGAAGTAGGCCGTGGGGTCGCTCGCCTGGCCGGCGGCGACCTTGACCCGCCACAGCCGCTCGCCGCGCAGGCCGGCCATCCACAGGTAGCCAGCGGCGTAGGCGAGGCCCGACGGCGACGCCTCGTCGGTGCCCCAGGTCAGCTGGGGCTGGGCGAACCTCCTCGGCCCGCCGGTGCCCTCGACCCGGGGCCAGCCGTAGTTCTCGCCCGGCAGGATGCGGTTGAGCTCGTCGGCCTTGCTGTCCCCGAACTCCGAGGCCCACAGCGAGCCGTCGGGGTCGAAGGCCAGGCCCTCGACGTTGCGGTGGCCCCACGACCAGACCTCGGTGCCGAACGGGTKGTCGGGCGCCGGCCGGCCGTCCGCCGTGATCCGCAGGATCTTGCCGGCCAGCGACCTCCGGTCCTGGGCCAGGTCGCGGTCGCCGACCTCGCCGGTCGAGACGTAGAGGTAGCCGTCGGGGCCGAAGGCGAGGCGTCCGCCGTCGTGGTTGGTGCCGGCCGGGATGCCGGTCAGCACGGGCTCCGGCTCGCCGAGCCGGTCGTCGCGCAGCTGGGCGCGCACGACCCGGTTGTCCTCGGCGGTGGTGACGTAGAAGTAGACGAGGTTGTCGCTGGCGAAGGTGGGGGAGACGGCGACGCCGAGCAGGCCGGCCTCGCCGCGCGGGGCAGCGGGGAGCTGCCCGGCCTCGACGACCTCGCCCTCCTGCTGGGTCGGTTTGCCGCCCTCGACCTCGGGCGCGGTGACCACCAGCACCCGCGCGGAGTCGCGCTCGGTCACGACTGCCCGGCCGTCGGGGAGGAAGTCGATGCCCCAAGGCACGGCGAGCCCGGAGGCGACGGTGGCGACCACGTCGGGGACGCCGTCGACGGCGACGACGATCTTGCCGTCGCGGACCGTGCCGGTGGGCGCGGCGGTCGCGGTGCCGGAGACGTCGATGTCGACCTCGTTGCCGCCCTGGCCGCACGCCGTGGCGACCAGCGCCAGTGCCGCCAGCGACGCGGCGAGGGGGCGCCTCACCCGAGGTCCTTCGAGAAGTCCAGCAGCAGCTGGTGGACCCGCTCCGGCTGCTCGAGCTGGATGAAGTGCGAGCCGCGGAGCTCGACGTACTCCGTCGGCACCCCACGGTCGGCGAGCCGCCGCGACGCGCTCGCCATGTCGCGGGCGCCCGCGAGGATGTCGAACCGGCCGGAGACGAAGAGCGTGGGCACGTCGATCCGGCTGAGCCGGACCCGCGGGTGGCGCGAGGTGGCGATGGCGAGCCGGGCGTACCAGTCCACGGGCGTGGTCAGGAACTCCTTGAGCCCGACGGCGGCGGCCTCGGGGTCGGCGACCTGGAACATGAAGCCGGTGCGGCCGAGCAGCCTCACCATGCCCGGGGTGACCGGGACCCGGCGCACGACGGGGTTGGCGACGGGCCCGCTGAGCGTCGCGACGCGGCAGAGGCTCACGGTCAGCGCCCGCGCGGCGAGCCGGGGGAGCCGGAAGGGCGCGAGCATGGTGGCGAAGGTGTCGCCCGGGACCCCGGCCATCGCGAAGATGCCGCGCACCCGCTCGGGGTGGCGGTAGGTCATCTCGAAGGCGGTGTTGACGCCCATCGACCAGCCCATGAGCACCGCGCTGTCGATGCCGAAGTGGTCCATGACCGACAGGCCGTCCTGGACGAAGTGCTCGATCTCGATGTGCCTGCGGTCGCGCGGACGGTCCGAGCCGCCGACCCCGCGGTGGTTCCAGGAGACGATCCGTACGCCGCACTCCGGGTCGAGCAGCCACGGCCACAGGTGGGGGTTCGTCCCGAGCCCGTTGCACAGCACCACGGTGGGGCCGTCGATCACGCCGTCGGGGTCGTTGGTCCACGCCCGGACGTGGGTCCCGTCGTCGGAGAGGATGTCGCGGTAGGCCAGCGAGGGCTTCCGGACGACCTGGTCGGGGCGGGGAGCAGGGGTCGCCATGGCCCCGATTCTGCCCGACCCGCGGGCTCAGCCGATGTCAGGCGGCTGGATCGGACGGCGGGTCGCCCGCGTCGCGCCCACGCTGGCGACCACCACGCACCCGATGGCGAGCCACTGGACGGGGGCGAGGTCCTCGCCGACGACCGCGAGGCCGGCGAGCGCCGCGGCGGCCGGCTCGAGGCTCATCAGCACGCCGAAGGTGGCCGCCGGCAGGGTGCGCAGGGCGACGAGCTCCGCGCTGTAGGGCACCACCGAGCTGAGCAGGCCGACGGCGGCCCCGATGAGCAGGACCCGGTCGTCGACGAGGTCGCCGCCGTCGACGGTGAGCAGCAGCGGGGACAGCAGGCCGACGGCGATCAGCGCGGCCACGGCGAGCCCGTCGATGCCCGGCCACCGGGCGCCGGTCGCCGCGCTGGACAGGATGTAGCCGGCCCACCCGGCGCCGGCGAGCAGCGCGAAGGCGACGCCGGCGGGGTCGAGGTGGCCGCGCTCGAAGCCGAGCAGCACGACCCCGACCGCCGCGAGGACGACCCACCCGAGGTCGCGCGGCCGGCGGAAGCCGACGGCGGCGAGCACGAGCGGGCCGATGAACTCGATGGTCACCGCGACACCGATCGGGATCCGTGAGAAGGACTGGTAGATCGCCCAGTTCATCAGCCCCAGGCAGGCGCCGTACCTGGCTGCGACGAGCCAGTCGAGGCGGGTGCGCCCCCGCAGGCGCGGCCGGGCCCAGACCAGCAGCACCAGGGCGCTGGTCGCCAGCCGCAGCCACACGACGCCGTCGGGCTCGAGGTCCTCGAACAGGAGCTTGGCGAAGCCGGCCCCGAGCTGCACCGACGCGATGCTGAGCACGACCAGGCCGATCGCCGCAGGCAGCGCGGGCCGTCGGTGGTCGGTGGCACTCACCCGGTCAACGTAGGGCCTGGTCCGCGGGCGCGCCGAACCGCCGGTCCCCCTCGCGGGGACCGGCGGTGCGACGACGCGGCGGTTACTTGGCGACGACCAGGCCGTCGATCCGGACCTGGCGTCCGGTGGGGCTGACGACCTTGACCTTGAGCGTCCCGCTGCGCACCGAGCCCCAGGTCGTGATCGGGTAGACCTTCTTCTTCGCGGCGGTGCCCTTGAGGCTGATGGTCCGCACGAGGGTGCCGTTCCACCGCACCTCGACCTTGCCGCCGTTCGGCACCCGGTGGGCGACCAGGGCGACCCGCTTCGCCTTGATGCCGGCGCGGGTGAGCGTGCGGCCCTTCGTCGAGGTGGTGGTCAGGGTTCCCTCGAAGTGGCCGGACCCGTTGGCGCGGGTCCATCCCTTGGCGCCGAGCGCCCGGTCGTCGAGCGGGACGCTGGTGCAGCGCAGCGCAGAGCGGGCGCCGAGGTTGGACAAGCCGTCGACGGACTGCGTCTCGAAGCAGTACGTCCGGCCGGGGGCGCCCTTGAAGGCGAACGGGCTGGCCTTCAGGTTGTTGCCGACGACGGTCGCGTCGCCGAAGGCCGCCTGGTTCCACGCGGAGGTGCGGACGATGACATCGGTCGACTGCACGGAGGAGAGGGCGTCGGTGGCGGTCCAGCCGACGGGGAAGGTCCGGCTGAGCGTCTGGGCCTTGAGCGCGCTCGACGGGGCGGAGGTGGGGCCGGTCAGGTCGAGCCAGTCCGCCTGGACGTAGGACGAGCCGCCGTTGGCGACGATGCTGACGCCCACCACGTTGCCCTGGCTGTCGGTGTCTGCGGCACGCTCGCCGTCCGATGCGCCACCGTCGTAGGTCTTGAAGCCCTGCACGGCGCTGGTGCGGTACCGGAACGTGAGACGGCCGTCGCCCTCGTAGACGATCACACGGCGGCTGGTGTCCGACTCGAACGGGATCGGGTGGACCGAGAGGGTGGTGTCGGCGTCGTGCAGCACCGGGGTGCCGAAGTCCCCGACGGCGGGACGGTGGGCGACGTGCAGCTCGTAGCCGCTGCCCGTGGACTGTGCCCAGCTCGCCACGGCCGAGCCCCCGGGGGAGACGTCGATCGCCATCGTGGCGACCTTGGCGCCGGGCAACGAGACGATGTCGGGGTTGCTGACCTGTCCGGTCGCCGAGATGTTGGCGGCGACGACCCGGGCGAGCTCGCCGTCCTGGGCGCGGTAGAGGACCGTGCCGATCCCGTTGTCGGCGACGCCCACCCGGGGGACGCCCGCGTCCTCGGGCCACAGCGCCACGTCCGGGGTGGTCCATCCCGTGGTGGCCGTGCGGCGGCTCGCCTTGACGATGTCCCGCCCCTCGCCGAGACCCTCGAACGCCGTGACCGCGACGCCCGACGGCGTGACGTCCAGCGAGGGGAACCACCCCTGCGGGCTCACCTGAGTGAGGACCGGTGCCGCTCCCTTGGCCCACAGCGCGGCCCGGATCGGGGCCGCGGCCTGGACGCTCGCGGCAATCACGACGTGCACCCGGCCGGCGCCGTCCATCGCGGCCTCGGTCTCCTTGATCCCGGTGGTGTCGGGGCCGCTGAGCGTCGCTGGGCCGTCCCACTTCCCTCCGCCGAGGTAGCGGGCACCCCGCACCCGCTCCTGCCCGTTGATGGTCTGGGTCCACACCGCCGCGACGTCCCCGGCGTCGTTCCCGACGACGTGGAGGTTCTCGATCGCGCTCGCCACGCCGTGCGTGACGTCGACCGGCGCAGCCCAGGCGCCGTCGGTGCCGTGGGCGGCGTAGATCCGCTCGCCGCCCTCGACCGGCTTCACCCACGCGGCGACCGCGTCACCGGGGGTCGTACCGACGACGTCGACCTCGCTGGGCAGTGCGCCGAGCGGGCTGATCCTGCCGCTGTCGATGCCACCAGCGGCCTGAGCAGGGGTGGTGCCGAGGGCGAGGGTGCCGACCGCGAGGGTGGCGGCGGCGAGTCCGAGGAGCTGCGTGCGCATGGAGGGTGCCTTCCTGTGGGGCCAGCGGCCTGTCCGCCGGGTGTCCGTCGGGGGTAGGAGCAGCCGCGGCGCCGGACCTTGCAGAAAACCTGCGGAATCTTCCGATGACTTTTCCCGGCGGGTGGGGTCACAGTGGGAGCAGGCGCGACGGGACCGCGGGACGAGCCCGCGGGACACGGCGCGGGGCTGGAGGCAGGGATGACGACGATCCTCATGGTCGGGACGCGCAAGGGGCTCTGGGTGGGCACCTCGGAGGACCGTGCAGAGTGGTCCTTCACCGGCCCGCACCACGACATGGAGGAGGTCTACTCCGGCCTCGTCGACACCCGCGGTGAACGCCCGCGGCTCTTCGCCGGTGCGTCGTCGAGCTGGCTCGGGCCGCAGCTGCGGTGGTCCGACGACCTCGGCGGGACCTGGCAGGAGACCCCGAACGGCGCCGTCCGCTTCCCGGAGGGCGCGGGCGCCACGGTCGAGCGGATCTGGCAGGTCGTCCCCGGCACCGAGCCCGGGGTGCTCCATGCCGGCACCGAGCCGGGCGCGGTGTTCACCTCGCGCGACGGGGGAGCGACCTTCGCCCTGGAGGAGGGGCTGTGGAACCACCCGCACCGCGCCGAGTGGGGCGAGGGCTTCGGGGGCCAGGCGTTCCACACGGTCCTGCCGCACCCGACCGACCCGCAGTCGATCACCGTCGCCATCTCCACCGGCGGCGTCTACCGCACCACTGACGGCGGCGCGACGTGGGAGCCGCGCAACAAGGGCATCCGGGCCGACTTCCTGCCCGAGGACCAGCGCTACCCCGAGTTCGGGCAGTGCGTGCACAAGGTCGCCCGGCACCCCAGCCGCCCCGAGCGGCTCTACGCCCAGAACCACGGCGGCGTCTACCGCTCCGACGACGAGGGCGGCACGTGGACCTCGATCGGCGACGACCTGCCGAGCGACTTCGGGTTCCCGGTCGTCGTGCACCCGCACCGTCCCGACACGATCTGGGTGTTCCCGCTCGGCGGGGGCGACCGGCGCTACCCGCCCGACGCGAGGGCGCAGGTGTGGCGCTCCGACGACGCGGGGGAGTCGTGGACGGCGTACGGCGAGGGCCTGCCCGACGCCTTCTACGTCGGCGTGATGCGCGACGCGATGTGCGTGGACTCCCACGACCCCGCCGGCCTCTACATCGGGGCCCGCAACGGGTCGGTCTGGGCGTCCGCCGACGACGGCGAGACCTGGCGCCAGGTGGCCGCAGACCTGCCGGACGTGATGTCGGTCAAGGTCGGCGTCGCGTGAGCCACGCTCGGTAGGGTCCGGTCATGCCCGCCTTCTCCCAGACCCACGAGACGACGATCCAGGCGTCCCCGGAGACCGTCCACGCGCTGGTCGACGACTTCCACCAGTGGGTCAAGTGGTCCCCGTGGGAGGGCCTCGACCCCGACCTGCAGCGCACGTACGACGGCGAGGGCGTCGGCGCGACCTACGCCTGGTCGGGCAACAAGAAGGCCGGCCAGGGCCGGATGACCTTCACCTCGATCACGCCCGCGCAGGTGGTCGTCGCGCTGGAGTTCCTCAAGCCGTTCCGCGCGGAGAACACCGTCACCTTCGACCTCACGCCGGTCGACGGTGGCACCCGGGTGGCCTGGACGATGAGCGGCGAGCGCAACGCCGTCATGTCGGCCATGGGCCGGCTGTTCTTCGACAAGGCGATCGGCAAGGACTTCGAGAAGGGCCTCGCCGCGCTGAAGCGCGCTGCCGAGGGGTGAGCGGATGGGGGAGGCTCACGCCCGGAGGCGTAGCCTTGACCCATGCCAACCCTGCGTTCTGCGACGTCCACCTCGGGCCGCAACATGGCCGGCGCACGTGCCCTCTGGCGCGCGACCGGCATGACGGACTCGGACTTCGGCAAGCCGATCATCGCCATCGCGAACTCGTTCACCGAGTTCGTGCCCGGGCACGTCCACCTGCGTGACCTCGGCAAGATCGTCGCCGAGTCGGTCGTCGCCAACGGTGGCGTGGCGAAGGAGTTCAACACCATCGCGGTCGACGACGGCATCGCGATGGGCCACGGCGGGATGCTCTACTCGCTGCCGTCGCGCGAGCTGATCGCCGACGCGGTCGAGTACATGGTCCAGGCGCACTGCGCCGACGCGATCGTGTGCATCTCCAACTGCGACAAGATCACGCCCGGCATGCTGCTCGCCGCCCTGCGACTCAACATCCCGGTCGTGTTCGTCTCCGGCGGCCCGATGGAGGCCGGCAAGACCCAGGCCATCGAGGGCGTCGTGCACTCCAAGCTCGACCTGGTCGACGCCATGTCCGCGTCCGCCAACGACGCGGTCACCGACGAGCAGCTCGACGTCATCGAGCGCTCCGCCTGCCCGACCTGCGGCTCCTGCTCGGGCATGTTCACCGCGAACTCGATGAACTGCCTGACCGAGGCCATCGGCCTCTCGCTGCCGGGCAACGGCTCGACGCTGGCCACGCACGCCAAGCGCCGCGCGCTCTTCGAGGAGGCCGGGCGGGTCGTCATGGACCTGTGCCGTCGCTACTACGACGAGGACGACGAGTCCGTCCTGCCGCGCAACATCGCCAACCGCTCCGCGTTCGAGAACGCCGTCGCGCTCGACGTCGCCATGGGCGGCTCGACCAACACCGTGCTGCACCTGCTGGCCGCTGCCCGCGAGGCCGAGCTCGACTTCGACGTGCACGCGATCGACGAGATCTCCCGCCGCGTGCCGTGCCTGTCGAAGGTCGCGCCGAACTCGCCGATCTACCACATGGAGGACGTCCACCGTGCCGGCGGCATCCCCGCCCTGCTCGGCGAGCTGCGTCGCGGCGGCGCGCTCAGGGAGGACGTGCACTCGGTGCACGCGCCGAACCTCGACGAGTGGCTGGGCAAGTGGGACATCCGCAGCGAGGACCCCTCGCCCGAGGCCCTGGACCTGTTCAGCGCAGCCCCCGGCGGCGTGCGCACCACCGAGCCGTTCTCGACCGAGAACGTCTGGGGCAGCCTGGACACCGACGCGGCCGACGGTTGCATCCGCGACTTCGAGCACGCCTACAGCGCCGACGGCGGCCTGGCGATCCTGACCGGCAACATCGCCGAGGACGGCTGCGTCGTGAAGACCGCCGGTGTCGCCGAGGAGGCGCTGGTCTTCCACGGCACCGCGATCGTCTTCGAGTCGCAGGAGGCGGCCGTCGAGGGCATCCTCGGCAAGAAGGTCGAGGCCGGCCACGTCGTCGTCATCCGCTACGAGGGCCCCAAGGGCGGCCCCGGCATGCAGGAGATGCTCTACCCGACGGCCTTCCTGAAGGGCCGCGGCCTGGGCGCCAAGTGCGCCCTGATCACCGACGGCCGGTTCTCCGGCGGCACGAGCGGCCTGTCCATCGGGCACATCTCGCCCGAGGCGGCCGGCGGCGGCCTGATCGCGCTCGTCGAGGACGGCGACCCGATCTCGATCGACATCCCGAACCGCCGCATCCACCTCGACGTCGACGAGCACACCCTCGCCGAGCGCCGGGTGCTGCAGGAGAAGCGCGACAAGCCCTACACCCCGCTGGACCGCCAGCGCCCGGTGTCGGCCGCGCTGCGGGCCTACGCCTCGATGGCCACCGCCGCCTCCGACGGCGCCTACCGCCGCGTCCCCGACTGACGGGTGCCCGAGGTCAACGCCTTCGGGCAGCAGGTCGGTCCCGAGGTCCCCGGCTGGGCGCCACGGCCGTGGCCGGAGCCGGTCACCATGACCGGGCGGTACGTCGAGGTGCGCCCGCTCACGTCGGCGCACTATGCCGACCTCTTCGCCGCGACGTGCGGCGAGGGTGACGACGACCTGTGGACCTATCGGCCGGTCCCGCGGCCCACGTCGCTGCCGACGCTGTGGATGCACCTCGCGGCGCACCTCGAGTCGCCGGAGCTGGTGACCTTCGCGCTGGTGCCCCTGGAGGGGGAGCGGGCCGGGCGTGCGAGCGGCGTGGCGTCGTACGCGCGCATCGAGCCGGCGCACGGGCAGGTCGAGGTCGCCGGGGTCCTTCTCGGCCGGGCGCTGCAGCGCACGCGGGCGGCCACCGAGGCGATCCACCTGCTCATGCGGCACGCGTTCGACGACCTCGGCTACCGGCGCTTCGAGTGGAAGTGCGACAGCCTCAACGAGCCGTCGCGCCGGGCGGCGCTGCGCCTGGGCTTCGTGGAGGAGGGGCGCTTCCGCAACCACATGGTCACCCAGGGGCGCAGCCGCGACACCGACTGGTTCTCCGTCACCGACGGCGAGTGGCCGGCGGTCCGCGCCGCGCATGAGTCGTGGCTGGACCCGGGCAACTTCGACGAGGACGGCCGGCAGCGCACCGCCCTCAGCGCGGCGACGGCCCGCGCCTAGCGGCCGACCTGCTGCAGCACGGCCCGGGCCTGCGGGGGTGACGTCGTCGCACCCGCGGGCGGCGAACCCGGCCCGGGCAATCTCCGGCCCGGGTGTCGTACGGGCGCCGGGCCCTTCGTGGAGGAGGTGAGGGGCGGCCGAGGAGCCGCCACACCACTGCACCGAGAGGAACGGACATGTCCGTCATCACCAGCACCACCGCCAGCACCGCCAGCACCAGCACCGCCAGCGCCGCCCGTACGCCGCGCCGTGTCCCGCTCGTCGTCGCCGCCAGCGGCGCCGTCGTCGCCGGCGCCGCCGCCACCACTGCCTTCGAGCTGCTCGCCCGGGCCGTCGGGGTCGACATCGCACTCGCCTTCGGGACCGCGCCGGAGCCGATGCCGGTCGGCGGCTTCTTCACCGCCGTCGTGGCCCTCGGGCTCGTCGGCGTCGTGATCGCCGCCGTGCTGTCCCGCTTCGCCCGCCGCCCGCGCCGCACGTGGACGCGCGCCGCCTGGGCGCTGACCGTCGTCTCGCTCGTCCCGCCGATGCTGGTCTCCACGCCCGGTGCTGCGACCAACGCGGTCCTCGTGCTCGCGCACGTCGTCCCGGCCGTCGTCATCGTCCCGCTGGTCGCCCGGCGCCTCGCGCCGGTCAACCCGCGGCGGGCCTGACCGGGGCTGACGGTCCCGACGAGGAGTGGCAGGGTGGCGTCCGTGGACCAGCGGATCAGCTTCATCACCCTGGCTGTCGCCGACATCGACGCCACCCGCCGCTTCTACGTCGAGGGCCTCGGCTGGACCCCCGAGCTCGACGTGCCGGGGGAGGTCATCATGATCCGCACCGGCCAGCAGCTGCTGCTCTCGCTGTGGGAGCGCAGCCACTTCGAGACCGAGGTGGGAGCGGTGAAGTCCGGTCCCGGCGTCGCACCACTCACCATCGCGCACAACGTCGCCACCCCGGAGGAGGTCGACGCAGTGCTCGCCACAGCCCGCGCCGCGGGCTCGCCGCACGTCGAGGACGCGGTCCAGCGGGACTGGGGCGGCTACACCGGCTACTTCGCCGATCCGGACGGCTTCCGCTGGGAGATCGCGTTCAATCCCGACCCCCGGTTGAGCGCCATCGTGCTGGCCACACCCTGAGACGTCTGTCTTGGTATGTGGGACGAGGGCGGTAGGCTATTCGACGGCACGCCGGGGTTCGGCGTACGGTGGGCCCATGCTTCACCAGCTTCTCGTACGCCCCGGACGCGCCGCCTGACCACGTCAGACGACGCGTCCCACCCCTCGTTGCCTCAGCAACTGAGGGGTTTTTGTTTGCACGGCGAACCACATCCCTCCCGGCGCACCTCCGGGGCAGCACAGACAGGAAACACGGATGACTGAGCAGCAGGGCTCGGGCGACACGATCACCGGCGCACAGAGCCTGGTCCGCTCGCTGGAGGCAGCGGGCGTCACCGACATCTTCGGCATCCCGGGTGGCGCGATCCTCCCGGCGTACGACCCGCTGATGGACAGCAGCATCCGCCACATCCTCGTGCGTCACGAGCAGGGCGCCGGCCACGCTGCGCAGGGCTACGCCTCGGCGTCGGGCCGCGTGGGCGTGTGCATGGCGACGTCCGGCCCGGGCGCGACCAACCTGGTCACCCCGCTCGCCGACGCCCACATGGACTCGGTGCCGATGGTCGCGATCACCGGCCAGGTCGGCGCGTCGATGATCGGCACGGACGCCTTCCAGGAGGCGGACATCCGCGGCATCACGATGCCGATCACCAAGCACAACTTCCTGGTCACCGACCCCGCCGAGATCCCGACGAAGATCGCCGAGGCGTTCCACATCGCCTCCACCGGCCGCCCCGGCCCGGTGCTCGTCGACGTCACCAAGTCGGCGCTGCAGGCGCAGACCGGCTTCGCCTGGCCCCACGAGATCAGCCTGCCCGGCTACCGCCCGGTCACCCGGCCGCACGCCAAGCAGATCCGCGAGGCGACCCGGCTGATCCTCGAGTCCCGCAAGCCGGTCCTCTACGTCGGCGGCGGCMCCATCCGCTCCGGCGCTGCGAAGGAGCTGGCGACCCTCGCCGAGCTCACCGGCATCCCGGTGGTCACCACGCTGATGGCGCGCGGCGCGTTCCCGGACAGCCACCCGCAGCACCTCGGCATGCCGGGCATGCACGGCACCGTCGCCGCGGTGGCCGCGCTGCAGAAGAGCGACCTGATCATCAGCCTCGGCGCCCGCTTCGACGACCGCGTCACCGGCAACCTCGACTCGTTCGCACCCGGCGCGAAGGTCATCCACGCCGACATCGACCCGGCGGAGATCGGCAAGAACCGCTTCGCCGACGTCCCGATCGTCGGCGACGTGCGCGAGGTCCTGCTCGACCTGGTCACCGCGCTGCGCACCGAGGCCGAGGCCGGCCGGACCGGCGACTACGAGGGCTGGGTCGCGTTCTGCGCCGGGGTGAAGAAGAAGTACCCGCTCGGCTACGACAAGCCCGCCGACAACGGCCTCGCGCCGCAGTACGTCATCGAGCGGCTCGGCGCCATCTCCGGCCCGGACTCGATCTACACCGCCGGCGTCGGCCAGCACCAGATGTGGGCGGCCCAGTTCGTCGGCTACGAGCGCCCCAACACGTGGATCAACTCCGGCGGCCTCGGTACCATGGGCTTCGCGGTCCCCGGCGCGATGGGCGCCAAGGTCGCGATGCCCGACCAGACGGTGTGGGCGGTCGACGGCGACGGCTGCTTCCAGATGACCAACCAGGAGCTCGCCACCTGCGCGATCAACAACATCCCGATCAAGGTCGCGGTCATCAACAACGAGTCGCTCGGGATGGTCCGGCAGTGGCAGACGCTGTTCTACAACTCTCGCTACTCCAACACCGACCTGCAGTCGAAGCGGATCCCCGACTTCGTGAAGCTCGCCGAGGCCTACGGCBGCGBCGGCCTCGCCTGCGAGTCGCCCGACGACGTCGACGCCACGATCGCCAAGGCGATGGAGATCAACGACGTCCCCGTCGTGGTCGACTTCCGCGTCCACCGCGACGCGATGGTGTGGCCGATGGTCGCGGCCGGCACCAGCAACGACGACATCAAGTACGCGCGCGACCTCGCGCCCCAGTTCGACGAGGACGATCTCTGATGGCCCAGCACACCCTGTCCGTCCTGGTCGAGGACAAGCCCGGCGTCCTGGCCCGGATCTCGGCGCTGTTCAGCCGCCGCGGGTTCAACATCACCTCGCTGGCGGTCGGTCCGACCGAGCACCCGGAGATCTCGCGGATGACGATCGTCGTCAACGTGGAGTCCTCGCCGCTCGAGCAGGTCACCAAGCAGCTCAACAAGCTGGTCGAGGTCATCAAGATCGTCGAGCTCGACCCGGCCGCGTCGGTCAACCGCGAGCTCGTCCTGGTCAAGGTCGGCGCCACGGCGGAGAACCGCAGCCAGGTGCTCGACGTCGTCCAGCTCTTCCGCGCCAAGGTCATCGACGTGGCCTCCGACGCGATCACCATGCAGGTGGTCGGCAACGCCGACAAGATCGCCGACTTCCTGCGCGTGCTCGAGCCCTTCGGCATCCGCGAGCTCGTCCAGTCCGGCATGGTGGCCATCGGCCGCGGGTCGCGCTCGATCTCCGAGCGCAGCAAGCCCGTCGCCGTCCCGGTCCCGCCGGCCGCGAACGCCTGATTTCCCAACCCCAACCCAGCAAGGAGAAGCCCCAGTGGCTGAGATTTTCTACGACGACGACGCCGACCTGTCCCTCATCCAGGGCAAGCACGTCGCGGTCATCGGTTACGGCAGCCAGGGCCACGCGCACGCGCTCAACCTGCGCGACTCGGGCGTCGACGTGCGGGTCGGCCTGAAGGAGGGCTCGAAGAGCCGCCCGAAGGCGGAGGAGCAGGGCCTGCGCGTGCTCACCCCGCGCGAGGCGGCGGAGGAGGCCGACGTCATCGTCATCCTCGCCCCCGACCAGCACCAGCGGAAGCTCTACGCCGAGGACATCGCCCCCGCGCTGACCGCCGGCGACACCCTGGTCTTCGGCCACGGCTTCAACATCCGCTTCGGCTACATCAAGGCTCCCGAGGGTGTCGACGTCATCATGGTCGCCCCGAAGGCCCCGGGCCACACGGTGCGCCGCGAGTACGTCGCCGGCCGCGGTATCCCGGACATCATCGCCGTCGAGCAGGACGCCTCCGGCAGCGCGTGGGACCTCGCCAAGTCCTACGCGAAGGCCATCGGCGGCACCCGCGCCGGCGTCATCAAGACCACCTTCACCGAGGAGACCGAGACCGACCTGTTCGGTGAGCAGGCCGTCCTCTGCGGTGGCGTCTCGCACCTGGTCCAGGCCGGCTTCGAGGTCCTGACCGAGGCCGGCTACCAGCCGGAGATCGCCTACTTCGAGGTGCTCCACGAGCTGAAGCTCATCGTCGACCTCATGTGGGAGGGCGGCATCGCCAAGCAGCGCTGGTCGGTCTCCGACACCGCCGAGTACGGCGACTACGTCTCCGGCCCGCGCGTCGTGACCCCGGCCGTCAAGGACTCGATGAAGGCGGTCCTCGCCGACATCCAGAGCGGTGCCTTCGCCGAGCGTTTCATCGGCGACCAGGACAACGGTGGCGCCGAGTTCCTCAAGCTCCGCGAGGAGGAGGCCGCCCACCCGATCGAGGCGACCGGCAAGGCGCTGCGCGCCCACTTCTCGTGGAAGCAGACCGACGACGACTACACCGAGGGCTCGGCCGCCCGCTGACCAGCGGCCCTCAGCAGCACCAGCGTCGAACGCCCCCGGGACCCACGTGGCCCCGGGGGCGTTCGCGCGTCCCGGCCCGGGTGCGCCGCCCCGGCACCTCAGCCGCTGACGACCAGCAGCACCGCACCGGCGCCGACCAGGCCGACCCCGGCCCACTGCAGCAGCGACAGCCGCTCGCCGAGCAGGGTGACGCCGAAGACCGCGACCAGCACGACGCTCAGCTTGTCCACCGGAGCGACCAGTGACGCGTCACCGACCTTGAGGGCGCGGAAGTAGCAGATTCACGACGCCCCGGTCGCGAGGCCCGACAGCACGAGGAAGAACCACGTGCGGCCGCTGACGTCGCCGGGGGAGTGGAGCTTGCCGAGCGCCACCAGGATCAGCCCGAGGGTCACCAGGATGACGATCGTCCGCACGAAGGTCGCCACGTCGGAGTCGATCTCCTTCACGCCGACCTTGGCGAAGATCGCCGTCAGGGCCGCGAACACCGCGGACAACAACGCCCAGAACCACCAGGTCGAGGTGAGGTCCATGCCTCGGATCCTCGCGCCCTGGTGGCCCCGGGTCACGCCGCTCGGCTCACTTCACCTCGGAGCGCAGCACCAGCCGGAGGCCGAGGAGCATCGGCAGGACGACCCAGGCGAGGGACGCGACGCCGAGCTGGGCCCACTCCTCGCCGGTCAGCGTCGAGTCGAAGAGGAGGAAGCGGGTCTGGTTGAGGTCGAACCAGCCGCCGTTGTCGGCCCACCAGTCCTGGGCGACGGCGAGGGCGCTGGACAGGCCGGGCAGCACGAGGGCGAACACGAAGTAGCCGACGATGGCGGCGGGGGAGTTGCGGAACAGCAGCCCCAGCACGACGCCCACGAGCATGCCGAGCTCGTTGGCGAGCACGATCTGGGCGAAGGTCGAGGCCGCGATGTCCCACACCGCGTCGTTGCCGGTGATCGCCGAGGCCACGATGTTGCCGAGCGCGCCGACCCCCAGGGCGACGAGCATGGCCACGGCGCCCACGGCGAGCACGTCGAGCAGCTTGGCCGCGAGCACCCGGGGTCGGCTCGGCACGAGGGTGAAGGTGGTCAGCGCCGTGCGCTGGCTCCACTCGCTGGTCACGGCGAGCACGCCGATCATGGGCAGCACGACCGACATCGGGCTGCCGACGGCGGACGCGAACGACTCGAAGGTGAGCGAGTCGCGGTCGCCGAGCAGGACGGTCAGCGTCGTCGCGACCACCGAGGCGATCACGATGCTGGCCATCAGCCAGAACCCGGAGCGGGTGTCGAACATCTTGCGCAGCTCGACGTGCAGCACGCGGCGGAACGGGGTGGGCGCCGGCGCGGTGCGCGCCGGGCGGGCGGCGGCCATGGGGGCCGCTGCCGGGGTGGGCTCGAGGGTGGCGGTCATGCCGCAGCTCCTTCGGTGGTCGAGGTGTGGTCGGTGGCGTCGCGCTGGGTCTCGGCGGTCAGCGCGAGGAACATCTCCTCCAGGCCTGCGCCGTCGGCGGCCCGGAGCTCGGTGACGGCGATGCCGGCGGTGAACGCAGCCCGCCCGACCCGGGAGAGGTCGGCCTCCGCGAGCACCGCGCCGCCGGAGGTCGGGCGGGCGGCGATCCCGGCGGCCTGCAGGGCCGTCGCCAGCGCGGCGCCGTCGGCGGCCCGCACGAGCGTGCCCGCACCGGCCAGCAGCTCGTCCTTGGTGCCCTGGGCGACGATCCGGCCGTTGCCGATGACGACGATGTCGTCGGCGATGACCTCGATCTCGTGCAGCAGGTGCGACGACAGCAGCACGGTGCCGCCCTCGTCGGCGAACCCGCGGAGCAGGTCCCGCATCCAGCGGATGCCGGCCGGGTCGAGGCCGTTGGCGGGCTCGTCGAGGATGAGCACCTCCGGGTCGCCCATGAGCGCCGTCGCGATGCCGAGGCGCTGCCGCATGCCGAGGGAGTAGTTGCGCACCCGGCGGCTGGCCTCGTCGGGGGTGAGGCTGACCCGCTCGAGCATCTCGTCGACGCGGGTGCGGGGAAGGCCCATGGTCAGGGCGGCGATGGTGAGGACCTCGCGGCCGGTGCGCCCGGCGTGCTGGGCGGAGGCGTCCAGCAGGACGCCGACCTCGCGGCCCGGGTCCGGCAGGTCCCGGAACCGGCGGCCCAGGACGCGGACCTCGCCGCTGCCCGGGTCGGTCAGCCCGACCATGACGCGCATGGTCGTGGACTTGCCGGCGCCGTTCGGGCCGAGGAACCCGGTGACCCGGCCCGGCGCCGCGGTGAACGACACGTTGTCGACGGCGGTGAAGCCGCCGTAGCTCTTGGTGAGTGACTCGACGGTGATCATGGGAAGGAGCCTCGCCCGCCGTGGCCTCCCGCCGCTTCCGGCAGATCCCCGGACCCGTCCCTGACCCGACCCTGAGGGGAGTCGGGGTCGGCCCCGGAGAACGGACCGGGGCGGACGACCGGCACCATGTTTGGTTCCGGTGGGGCGGGACAGGCTGCCGTACGCCGGAAGACGCGACAACCGCGGAGGAGGTGTCGGACGTGGGCATGATGTTGCCTGACGAGCTGGTCTGGATCCTGGACAAGCTGGGGTACGAGTGGCCGGACGTCGACGAGGACGAGGTCCGTCGAGGGGCGACTCTCGTCCGCCAGCTCGGGTCCGACCTCGAGGCCTGTATCCAGGCCGTCGACCGGAAGGTCAACAGCGACCTGGCCGCGTCGATGCGAGGCAAGTCCGGTCCCGCCTACGTCGCCGCCTGGAACACCAACCGTTCGCAGAACCTGCAGCAGCTCCTCGACTTCATGGACCCGGCCGCGACGGGCATGGAGGTCGCGGCAGACCTGGTCGTCGGCCTCAAGGTCAAGGTCATCGCCGAGCTGACCATCACCCTCGCCCAGCTCATCCCGTTGCTGGCCGCTGGCCCCTTCGGCGCCGGCGGCGCGGCCCTGCTCGTCATCGCGAAGAAGAAGCTGATGGATGCGCTGGTCAACATCGCCATCGAGCAGGCGCTCGAGCAGGTCATCCCGATGGTGGCTGAGCCGCTCATGGAGCAACTTCCGGCGGTCATCGACGCGGTCCTCGACGCCCCCATGGTTGAGGGAGTCGTCGGCGACACCGACGAGTACTTCGCCGACCTCGAGGCCCTGGAGCAGGCCTCCTCGGACCTCGAGCTGGCCGGAGCGGACCTCGACTCGATCACGTCCCAGTTCGTCGCCGACTGGGGGAACCTGGACTTCGGAGGGGACGCCTGATGGGCCGGATGAAGCCGGTGGTCAAGGCCCTGCGGGACGCAGGAGACTCGCTCGGGAACCAGGCGCGACGTCTTCGTGGCGTCGCCGACAACCACCGCACCCACCTCGAGACGGGTCGCAGTCGGCGTCTGGACACCGATCGTGACGCTGCCCGCGGCGCAGGTGCTGGAGCGCCCACCCCACGGGAGCGGATCCCCAAGGCCGGCAAGTACAGCCGGCCCTCGGGCTACCGCAAGGGCGTCCGCGACAAGGTGTGGGAGGCCGCGAAGGGGCCCGACGGCGTCGTGAAGGACCCGGTCACCGGTCAGATCATCAAGCAGACCGACAAGTGGGACATGGGCCACCTGCCAGGGATGGAGTTCCGCAAGGCGGCGGACTACGCGGAGGCCCACGGCTGGACGCGCAAGCAGTTCCTCGACTGGCACAACGACCCGTCCCACTACCGGCCGGAGCTGCCTTCCAGCAACCGCAGCCACCGCGGTGAGGACATGTCCGACCTGTTCGGCTTCGGCGGGTAGGGTCCTCGGCATGGCGATCGACGGCAAGACCATCGCGCAGCACGAGGCGCGGGCGTTCGGGGGGAAGCCCAAGGTCTTCCAGTACTGGAACGACGAGGAGACCCACGCGGTCAACCTGCTCTCCTGCGTCGACGGCCCTGAGTCCGGCGTGACGTCCTACGGCACCGTGGACCTCAGCCAGTACGACAACCAGCTCTCCACCCCGGACGGCAAGCCGATCCGGGTGGAGATCCTGGGAGCCTGCGCATCCGGCGTGGAGGCGTTCGCGAACGTCATGTCGACCTGCGCCCTCAACGTCGCGACGGGCGAGTACAGCCTCAGCCCCGGAAACATCCACCCGCGGGTCGTCGAGCTCTACGAGCCCGAGGCCACGATGAAGCACGTCCTGTTCGTGCCGCCGTTCCTGTGGGGCGACGACGCCTTCCCCACCATGGAGGACGACGACATGGCCGTCGCCTTCCTCCAGGCGGTCCCGATCTCCGACGCGGAGTTCGAGCTCGCCCGGTCCGAGGGCGTGGACGCGCTCGAGGACCGACTGGCCGAGGAACAGGTGGACATCCTGGACCTCAACCGTGCATCGGTCGTCTGAGCTGGTCAGTCTCGGTGCGTCATGACCCACTCGGGGGGCTGACGGATGCCTGAGACCGTGGTGGTGCGTTCGGCGGGCGGCGGGCGGGAGCTGCGCACGCGCTGCGTCCCCGAGGTCGCCACCCTGGCCGAGGGGCTTCTCGCGGAGCTCGAGAAGCACGCGGAGCAGTGGCGCGACGGCTACGGGCTCCAGCCCGGCTGGGGGCCGCTCGTGCTGCGTGAGGAGGGCGACGGCTTCGTGGTCACGGCGCCGGACTACGCCGGCAACCCGCGCTCCGAGCTGACCGACGACATCACCCTGGCCATCTGGATGTCGGTGAGCCTGACGGCAGCGCCCAGGGCGGCACGCCTGGAGCCGCGCGACATCGCCTGGGACGACGACGTCATCTGCGCGATCGGCTGGGAGCAGGCCGACCGGCTCCAGCTCTCCAGGATCGAGACGACCACGCCCGGGGACTCGGGGTGGTTCATCGATGCCTTCCCGTCGGTGAAGGAGGGAGAGCTCGAGGCGCACGAGATGGTGCGCCTGCCGGCCTGGCGGATCCTCCAGCTCCGTCGGGCAGCGGCGCGCGCCATGGCGCTGCCGCCGACGGTCAAGGTCGTCGTGGACGGTGACCGGATCCAGGCGATCGTGCGCACCAGCGACGGCGCCGTGCTCAACGAGGCGCCTCTGTGAGCCTGCGGGAGTGGGCCGTCCCGCCGCTGCCCGGGGAGGACCTGGTCGAGCGCGAGGTGACGGTCGGCGGGACCACCGCGAGCATCGCGGCCCACGACCGGTTCGTGGACGCCCTCGACATGGTGGTCGAGCAGGTCGGTGCGCTCGGCGACCTCGCCGAGGGGACCGAGCTCGCCCGGACGTGGGGCGTGATCCGGTTCGAGGAGCGCGACGGCGTGCTGCGAGCGACGACCCAGGACTCGCGGTCCGTGCTGGAGATCGCCTCCAAGCGGGTGACCGACCTGTCGCAGCTGCTGTGGGTCGAGGAGTCCTGGCGGGCTGTGGCTTCGAGGCGGACGTCGACGTCCACTTCCGGCGCACCAAGATCTGGGTCACCCGGCAGATGCTCGACCGGCGCGAGCCCGCGGAGCTGCGGCACGAGGCGGGCAAGGCCGCCTGGTTCCTCGGTGAACAGCCCTTCGACGAGCGTCTCAGCACGAACCTCGCCGGCAGCATGAAGTTCGCCGGCAACGTGTTCGCCTCCCGCCCGGAGGTGATCCCGGCGATGGCCGTCCCGGTCGGCTGGAAGGCCCTCGTCGACCACGACCGCGGCATCTACGAGATCCGCGACGGGGACGACCGGGTCGTCCACGCCGAGTAGCCACGGGAAGCAAACGGCGCGGTCCGCGGTTGGGCCCGGCATGCGCATCGAGATCTGGGCCGACGTCGTGTGTCCGTGGTGCTACATCGGCAAGCGGCGCCTGGAGAAGGCCCTCGCCGGGTTCGAGCACCGCGACGAGGTGGAGGTCGTCTACCGCTCCTTCGAGCTCGACCCGTTCGCCCCGGAGGTGGGCACCGAGACCACGGTGACCGTGCTCGGCCGCAAGTTCGGCGCCGACGAGGCGGCCACCCGGGAGATGATGGCGCGCGCCGACGAGGTCGCCGCCGCCGAGGGCCTGACGATGGCCCACGCCGACGCCCTGCACGCGCGCACGCTCACCGCGCACCGGCTGATCCACCTCGCCCGCACCGAGGGCAGGCAGGCCGCGATGGTGGAGGAGTTGCTGGCGGCGTACTTCACGCGCGGGGAGACGCTCGGCGACCACGACGTGCTGCGCGCGGCAGCGGCCGCGGCCGGCCTCGACGGCGCACGGGTCGAGGAGGTGCTGGCCAGCGACGAGTTCCGCGACGACGTCACGGCGGACGTGAACCAGGCCCGCGCGTACGGCTCGACCGGCGTGCCCTTCTTCGTGCTCGACGGCCGGTTCGGGATCTCCGGAGCCCAGCCCACCGAGCTGTTCAGCCAGGCCCTCGAGCAGGCCTGGTTCTCCCGCGAAGGCTGAGCCCCGGTCGGTCCGGGCGGGAGGGTCAGGGCAGGAGCAGGACGACCGTCTCGGCGACGCAGGCGGGCTTCGCCTCGTCCTCGATCTCGATCGTGTGCTGGAAGGTCAGCTGCTTGCCCGCGGGGATGTCGGCGACCTCGAGCATCTTCACGTGCAGGCGGATCCGCTTGCCGACCAGCAGCGGGTTCGGGAAGCGGACCTTGTTGACGCCGTAGTTGAGCTTCGCGCCCGGGGTCTGCAGGGTGAAGACCTGGCTGCCGAGCCACGGGACGAGGGAGAGGGTCAGGTAGCCGTGCGCGATGGTGCCGCCGAAGGGGCCCTCCTTGGCGCGCTCCAGGTCGACGTGGATCCACTGGTGGTCGCCGGTCGCGTCGGCGAACTGGTTCACCCGTCGCTGGTCGATGGTCACCCAGTCGGTCGTGCCGAGGTCGGTGCCGGCCGCGGCAGCGACCTCCTCGAACGTCGTGAACACCCGCATGACTGACTCCTTCGGCCGTGAGGTTCCGGTGTGCGCCCGACCCTAGTGGGCCTGCCGACCGGCCGGTCGACAGGGCGACCACTCCTTGTTCACAAGTTAGAAACAACCCCCGGCTAGCGGTACTGTGGCGGGCGCGCACAGCGTCGTGCACGTCTACACCCGCACGACCGCAAGGACCCGCTGTGACTGCACGCCCTGTCGTCCTCATCGCCGAAGAGCTCAGCCCCGCGACCGTCGAGGCACTGGGCCCGGACTTCGAGATCCGCACCTGCAACGGCGCGGACCGTGCAGAGCTGCTGGCGGCGATCGTCGACGTCGACGCGATCCTCGTGCGCTCGGCGACCAAGGTCGACGCCGAGGCGCTGGCCGCAGCCACCCGGCTCAAGGTCGTCGCCCGGGCCGGGGTCGGCCTGGACAACGTGGACGTGCGGGCCGCCACCCAGTCCGGCGTCATGGTCGTGAACGCACCGACCTCCAACATCGTCTCGGCCGCCGAGCTCGCCGTGGCCCTCATGCTCGCCGCGGCCCGCCACGTCTCCCCGGCGCACGCCGCGCTGCGCAACGGGGAGTGGAAGCGCTCGAGGTACACCGGCATCGAGCTGTTCGAGAAGACCGTCGGCATCGTCGGCCTCGGTCGCATCGGCGTCCTCGTCGCCCAGCGCCTGGCCGCGTTCGGCATGTCCGTCATCGCCTACGACCCCTACGTCCAGCCCGGCCGCGCGGCCCAGATGGGCGTGCGCCTGGTCGACCTCGACACGCTCATGGCCGAGTCCGACTTCATGTCGGTGCACCTGCCGAAGACGGCCGAGACGGTCGGCCTGATCGGGGCCGAGCAGCTCGCGAAGGCCAAACCGTCCCTGGTGCTGGTCAACGCTGCCCGTGGCGGCATCGTCGACGAGGAGGCGCTCTACGACGCCCTCAAGACCGGCCGCGTCGGTGCCGCCGGCCTCGACGTGTTCGCGCAGGAGCCGTGCACCGACAGCCCGCTCTTCGAGCTCGAGAACGTCGTCGCCACGCCGCACCTGGGCGCGTCCACCGACGAGGCGCAGGAGAAGGCCGGCATCGCGGTCGCGAAGTCGGTCCGCCTCGCCCTGTCCGGAGAGCTCGTGCCGGACGCGGTCAACGTCCAGGGCGGCGTCATCGCCGAGGACGTGCGCCCGGGCATCCCGCTCACCGAGAAGCTCGGCCAGATCTTCACCGGCGTCGCCGGCGAGGTCGCGCAGAGCCTCGACGTCGAGGTCCGCGGCGAGATCGCCGAGCACGACGTCAAGGTGCTCGAGCTCGCCGCCCTCAAGGGCGTCTTCAGCAGCGTCGTCGAGGACCAGGTCTCCTACGTCAACGCTCCGCTGCTGTCGGCCGAGCGCGGCGTCGCCGTACGCCTCGTCACCGAGAGCGACAGCCCCGACCACCGCAACCTGATCACGCTGCGCGGCACCCTCGCCGACGGCACCCAGGTCTCGGTCAGCGGCACCCTGGTCGGCATCCACCAGCGCGAGCGCCTGGTCGAGGTCAACGGCTACGCCATCGACATCGAGCCGACCGACCACCTCGCGTTCTTCACCTACGTCGACCGGCCGGGCATGGTCGGCACCGTCGGCCAGATCCTCGGCCAGGCCAACGTGAACATCGCCGGCATGCAGGTGTCCCGCGAGACCAAGGGCGGCGAGGCGCTGGTCGCCCTCTCCGTGGACTCCGCCATCCCGGCCGAGACCCTCGCCGACATCGAGACCGCGATCGAGGCCACCTCGATCCACGCCGTCGACATCGTCTGACGCCTCCCCTCCATCACGTCGAGACGTCACTTCCGGCGGGTCGAAGCGTCAGAAACGGCATGTCGAGTGGTCACTTGTGGCGCGTTGAGGCGTCACAAAGCGCCGGTTGAGTGGTCACCGCAGCCGGAACTGACCACTCAACCGGCCGGAAGTGACCACTCAACGTGTCACGAGTGACGCCTCGACGGGCCACAGGTGACGCCTCGACGGGCCACAGGTGACGTCTCGACGGGTCAGGCGACGAGGACGGGGTCGGAGCCGGAGGTGGGGGCGGGGGAGCCGCCGCGGCCGGAGTTGACCACGGCCCACGCGGCGGCGATCCGGTCGACCGCCTCGACCAGCTCGGACGTCGCGGCGGCGTAGGGGAGTCGCACGTAGCGGTCCAGCCCGCCCTCGGGGGCGAACGACGGGCCGGGGGCGAGCAGCACCCCGTGCCGCTCGGCCTCGGTCGACAGCGCGGTCGCGCCCGGCACGGGCAGGTGGCACCACAGCGCCATCCCGCCCGCGGGCACGGTGAAGGACCAGTCCGGCAGCCGCTCGCGCAGCGCGCCGACGAGGGCGTCGCGCTGCTCGCGCAGGCGGGCGCGCTGGGTCGCGAGCACGTCGTCGACGGGGCCGGCCAGCAGTCGGGCGAGGACGAGCTGCTCGAGCACCGGCGCACCGAGGTCGAGCCCGACGCGGGCCCGGGTCAGCCGGTCGACGAGGACGTGCGGCGCGCGGATCCAGCCGAGCCGCAGGCCGCCCCACACGCTCTTGCTGGCGCTGCCGACGCAGATCGCGTCCGCGCTGTACGACGCGAAGGGGCGTCGCGCCTCCGCAGCAGGGTCCCCGTCCAGCCGGAGCAGGTGGTGGGCCTCGTCGACGACGGCCGTCGCGTCGTGCTCGGCCAGCAGCCGCGCGTAGGCGGACCGGTCGGCCTCGGACATGACCAGGCCCGTCGGGTTGTGGAAGTCCGGCATCACGTGCACCAGGCGTGGCCGGTGCCGCGCCACCGCGGCGCCGATCTCCTCCAGGTCCCAGCCGGAGGGGTCGAGCGCGATCGTGGCCAGCCGTCCGCCGCCGCTGCGCAGCGCCTGCACGGCGTTGGGATAGGTCGGCGACTCGATCAGGACGCGGTCGCGCGGGCCGGCCAGCGCCGTGCCGATCACGGCCGTGGCGGTCAGTGCCCCGGGCGTGACGATCACCTGGTCGGGGTCGGTCGGCAGGCCGCGGGCGTCGTAGGTCGCGGCGATCGCGGCCTGGAGGGCGGGCATGCCGGCCGGGAAGTACCCGTGGCCGCCGAGGTGCGCCGGCAGCTCGGCGGCCGCCTCGGCGTACAGCCCGCCGATCCCGGGCGGCGCCGTCGCGGCCGCGCAGACGAGGTCGATCACGCCGCTGCCGACGTCGCTGGGCCACAGCGCCCGGTCCAGCGCGCGGGTGCGTCCGCCCGGGAGCCGGGTGAAGGTGCCCGAGCCCTGCCGTGCCTCGGCGTAGGCGGAGTCGCGCAGGCGGGCGTAGGCGCGGGTGACGGTCGTGCGGGAGACGCCGAGTGCCTCGGTCAGGTCGCGCTCGCTGGGCAGCCGGGTGCCGTAGGCGATCCGGCCGTCGCCGATCAGCTCCCGCAGCGCGTCGGCGAGGCCGACGTAGGCGGGGGAGCGGTCGAAGCCCTCGACCAAGGTGGCGAGGCGGGTCGCGGACAGCGTCGCCGGAGTGGACTGCACCATGCAGTCCAGTAGATCACGATTGGCTATTTGGGAACAGGCCAATCAGCGGCAGGCTGAGGGCATGTCCAGCGCCGTCCCGCTCACCGCCTCGCTCACCGACGCAGGCCCGATCGCGCAGCTCCGCGCCGGCCGCCTCCCGCGGCGGCTCGTGCACCTCTACCTCGGCCTGTGGCTGTACGGCGTCAGCCTCGCCCTCATGGTGCTCGGCGACATCGGGCTGGCCCCGTGGGACGTGCTGCACTCCGGCTTCATCCAGCACGTGCCGATCACGCTGGGCCAGGCCGTGGTGCTCTTCAGCTTCGTGGTGCTCGTGCTCTGGATCCCGCTGCGCGAGAAGCCCGGCCTGGGGACGATCTCGAACGCCTTCGTCGTGGGGCTGTCCGCGGACGCCACGCTCGCGGTGCTCGACGCGCCCGCAGGGCTCGCGCCCCGGATCGTGCTGATGGTCGGCGGCATCGTGCTGTGCGGCCTGGCGACCGCGCTCTACATCGGGGCGCAGCTCGGCCGCGGCCCACGGGACGGGCTGATGACCGGCCTGGCCCGGCGTACCGGCCTGTCGTTGCGGCTCGTGCGCACCGGCATCGAGGTGAGCGTCGTGGTGGTCGGGCTGGTGCTCGGCGGGACCCTCGGGCTCGGCACGGTGGCCTACGCCCTGCTGATCGGTCCGATCGCGCAGTGGATGATGCCGTGGTTCCTCATCGACCTGCCGCCCGCCGACGCGGTCGGTGGCATCCCTGAACCCGACCCTGAACTTCTGCGCTGACCCTGCATGAAGGTCGGGTGGGCTGGATAGGCTCGGGGCATGACCACCGACGGTTCCCAGGCAGCAGCTCCCGAGCCCAGCCCGCTCGCACCCCCCGAGCCCGCGATCACCCTGACGGCGCCCGAGCCGGTCGCGCCGGTCGTGGAGACCCAGGCCCCGAAGATGGCACCGCAGGTCGAGCCGGGCATGGTCCCCGAGCTCGACGCGAAGGTCGACAACTTCCTGAGCTCGCTGACCTCGACGAAGGCCGGCAGCCCCGAGTTCGCGGCGCAGGCCGAGAACGTCCGCACGATGGGCGACGCCGACATCCGCAAGGCGGCCGAGACCTCGAACCGGATGCTCGACAAGCCGGTGACCGCCCTGCGCTCCGGTGGGCTCGCCGAGGGCTCGACCGTCGGCAAGACGCTGCTCGACCTGCGCCGCACCGTCGAGGACCTCGACCCGGCGCAGGCGACGGGTGCGAAGAAGTGGTGGAACAAGCTGCCCTTCAACGACAAGATCGAGGACTACTTCCGCAAGTACCAGTCGGCGCAGACGCAGCTCAACGGCATCCTGCACTCGCTGCGCAGCGGGCAGGACGAGCTGCAGAAGGACAACGTCGCGCTCAACCTGGAGAAGACGAACCTCTGGTCGGTCATGGGCCGGCTCAACCAGTACATCTACGTCGCGGAGAAGCTGGACGCGAAGCTGTCGGCGAAGATCGCCGAGCTCGAGCTCAGCGACCCGGAGACCGCCAAGACGCTGTCGCAGGACGTGCTCTTCTACGTCCGGCAGAAGCACCAGGACCTGCTGACCCAGCTGGCGGTGTCGATCCAGGCCTACCTGGCCATCGACATCATCATCAAGAACAACATCGAGCTCATCAAGGGCGTCGACCGTGCGACCACGACGACGATCTCCGCCCTGCGCACCGCCGTCATCGTCGCCCAGGCGCTGAGCAACCAGAAGCTGGTCCTCGACCAGATCACGGCCCTCAACACCACGACGTCGGCGATGATCCAGCGGACCTCGGAGATGCTCAAGGACAACTCCGCGCGCATCCAGGAGCAGGCCGCGTCCTCGACCATCGGCATCGAGCAGCTGCAGGCCGCGTTCGCCAACATCTACGCGACCATGGACTCCATCGACGAGTTCAAGCTCAAGGCCCTCGACAACATGTCGACGACCATCGGCGTGCTCGAGCACGAGGTCCAGAAGTCCAAGGCGTACCTCGACCGGGTCCAGCAGCACGACGCGCGCAACGCCGCCGGCACGCTGGACATCGGCTGACCAGGCCCCGGGGACGGGAACGAGCTCAGGTGGGGCTGAAGTCGTGGTGGCGGTCGCGGGGCCAGAAGGCTGAGGAGCAGCCGTACGCCGCCCCGCCGCCGCCGACCGAGCAGGACATCCTCGCGGCGCTGAACCGCATCAACGCCATGCTGCGCGAGGGCAACGCGCCGCCGGTCGTGGTCTCGCGCGTGGTGCGCATCGCGCGCACCATCCACCAGACGCTGCCGCGCCTGCAGCAGATGGGCCTGGGCAGCCTCGAGGCGTTCTCGGTCGTCGCGACCGCCACCGACTACCTGCCGGAGGCGGTCGACGGCTACCTCCGCCTCCCGCGGGACTGGGCGGACACCCGGCCGATCGACGGGCAGAAGACGGCGCTGATGATCCTGATCGAACAACTCGAGCTGCTCGGAGCCACGATGGACAAGATCTTCGACGCGGCCAACCGCGCCGACGCGCAGGCGCTCGTCGCGCACGGCCAGTTCCTCGACGCGAAGTTCGGCCACTCCTCCACCGGGGGAGACCTCGGCCTGGGGGCGCAGTGAGCACCCCGGGCGGCCTGGCGGAGGCGATCGACGCCCTCGTCGCCGTCGCCCGCACCGCAGGCGTCGACGAGGGCGCCGCGCGGGCCGAGGGCGAGGCGGTCGCGGCCACCGTGTCCGAGCGGTCCCGCGGTGCGTTCGTGGACTGGTCGGAGCAGACCGGCCGCGCGACCTCCGCGGAGGACCACCAGCTCGCAGCGAAGCGCGGCAACCGGTTCCGTGCCGGCCCGACGCCGATCATGTCCCAGCTGCTGCTGGAGAAGTCCGCGCACGCCGCCGACTACGCCGGCGCCCTCGCCGACGTCGCGCTCGCCGGCTCCCGGCTGGGCCAGCCCGGCCCGGACGCCGTGGGCGCCGCCACCACCGTGACCACCGCACAGCTCGGCGGCGGCAGTGCCGGCCTCGCGCCGACCACCGCCGCCCCCGGGCCGGCCGCTCCCGACCCGTCTGCTCCCGACCCGTCTGCTCCGGGCGCCTTCCCGCTGCCGGAGCGGCAGCCCGTGCCCGGCCTCGCCGACGGCATGCTGGAGCAGGTGCGCCGGGTCGGTGAGCAGGTACGCCGCCAGCTCGGTGCGCTCGACAGCACGACCCGCGACCTCGGCGTGCCCCCCGGGCCCGAGGCGGAGCCGTTGCCGACCGGCGACGCCCAGGTGCAGGCCGCCGAGCCCGAGGCACCCGTCGAGGAGCCGGCCGAGGAGCCCGAGCCGACCAAGACCGTCGAGGAGCTGCTCGCCGAGCTCGACGCGCTGGTCGGGTTGAAGACGGTCAAGGGCGAGATCCACCGCCAGGCAGCGGTGCTGCGCGTCGAGGGACTGCGCAAGAAGGCGGGCCTCGACACCCCGACGATCACCCGCCACCTGGTCTTCAACGGCAACCCGGGCACCGGCAAGACGACCGTGGCCCGCCTCGTCGCGGGGATCTACCGCGCCCTCGGCCTGCTCTCGAAGGGCCAGCTCGTCGAGGTCGACCGCTCCGAGCTGGTCGCCGGCTACCTCGGCCAGACCGCCGCGAAGACCGCCGAGGTGGTGAAGTCCGCCGAGGGCGGCGTGCTCTTCATCGACGAGGCCTACTCGCTGTCGGGCGACCAGTACGGCAAGGAGGCCATCGACACGCTGGTCAAGGAGATGGAGGACAAGCGCGACGACCTCGTCGTCATCGTCGCCGGCTACCCCCTGCCGATGGCGGTCTTCATCTCCGAGAACCCCGGCCTGGAGAGCCGCTTCCGCACGACCATCGACTTCGCGAACTACACCGATGACGAACTGGTCGAGATCTTCTCCAAGATGGTCAGCGGCTCCGACTACGACGCGGGGCAGGACGTGCTCGACCGGCTCCGCGAGATCCTCGCCGACACCCCGCGCGGCCCCTCCTTCGGCAACGCCCGCTTCGTGCGCAACCTGTTGGAGGCCGCGATCGGCCACCACGCGTGGCGCCTGCGCGACGTCGAGGAGCCGACCATCGAGCAGCTGCGCACCCTCGAGCCCGAGGACCTCGTCGTGGACCCGAACGACACCGGCGAGGACCACACCGGCGAGGTCGTGCCGCCCGAGGACGCGCCGCCGGCCGAGCCGGTCGACCCGTTCGCCGGGGGCCCTGAGGAGCCGCAGCTGGCGGAGGAGCAGGAGGAGGCATGAGCCAGGCCGCGCCCCAGACCGCGCCCCAGGCCGCGCCGCCTGCCCCGGCACCGGCCCCCGCGCCCGTACCCGCCCCGGCGCCCGCCTCGAAGCCGGACGCAGTCGTCGACACCCCGGCCCTGCTCAACCGCTGGCAGCTCATCGGGATGAGCGTCGCGATCGTCTTCGGCGTGCTCAGCGCCCTCGTGCAGTTCCTCGGCTGGCAGGCCGACGGCCGTGCGGCGGCCGACACCGAGCAGCTGGTGCGGGTGCAGAAGATCCAGTCCTCCCTGCTCAACGCCGACGCGCTCGCGACGAACTCCTTCCTCGTCGGCGGCCTCGAGGACCCCGACCAGCGCGCACAGTACGACGACGCGGTCGACGAGGTGCTGACGCTGGTCACGCAGGCGGCCGACGCGCAGCCGGCCGACCAGCAGGTGCTGGCCGAGCTCAACGTCGCCGTCAACGACTACGCCACCGCGGTGGCCCAGGCCCGCGCCAACAACCGGCTCGGCTACCCGATCGGGGCGGAGTACCTCAGCGCCGCCAGCAGCGAGCTCGACGAGCGGGCCATGCCGATCCTCGATGCCCTGGTGGAGGCGAACACCGAGCGCGCGGAGGGTGCGATGAACGGCCAGCACCCGTTCTGGCTGCTCCTCATCGGCGTCGCCGCGCTCGCCGTGCTCGTCTGGCTCAACCAGCAGCTCGCCGAGGCCTTCCGCCGCCGGATCAACAAGGGGCTGGTCGTCGCCGGGGTGATCGTCCTGGTGGTCACCGCCGTGGCCGTGTTCGGCGCCTTCCTGCGCGACTCCTCCAACGACTCCCTGCAGGAGGAGGAGTTCGCGGCCGCGGTCGAGCTCGCCGACACCCGGACGGCAGCCAACGCGGCCAAGGCGACCGAGAGCCTCCGCCTGATCAAGCGGGGCGGCGGCGCCACCTTCGAGCAGCAGTGGCAGGAGTCCGTCGACGAGGTCGAGGACGGCCTCTCCCGCGCCGAGGTCGTCGCCCTCTGGGACACCTACAAGGAGCGGCACGCCGAGATCGTGCGGCTCGACGACGCCGGCCGCTGGGACGCCGCCCGCACCCTCGCGACCCGAACCGACGAGCAAGGCTCCACGGCCCCGTTCGCCGCCTTCGACGGCTTCCTCGCCGAGGACACCGACGCCAACGCGGCTGCGGCGACCGACGAGCTGCGCAGCGGCCGCGCGGTCGCCCTCGTCACCAGCATCCTGACCGTGCTGCTCGGCGTCGCCGCCGCAGTGGCCGTGGCTCGCGGCATCGGCGAGCGGCGGAGGGAGTTCTCATGAGGTCGGTCCTGCGTCCCCGCCGGCTCGCGGCGTTGCTCGCTGCGGGTGTCCTCGTCCTCGGCGCCTGCGGGTACGACGACACCGTCGTCCCCTCCGCTGAGGAGGAGGCCACGGCGGGCGGAGGTGGCTCCGGCCCGTCGCCGGTCGAGTGCGACAACCCGACCCAGTCCTACGCCCCGAGCGAGGACCGCGCCGCGGCCCGGGCCCAGCTTGTCAACCCCGGCCAGCTCGTCGTCGGCGTCTCCGCCGACACCCTCAAGCTGGGGTCGGCCGACCCGGAGGACGGCTTCGCGATCAAGGGCTTCGACATCGACGTCGCCCAGGCCGTCGCCGACGCCCTCGGGGTGACCCTGCGGCTGCGCGTGATCAGCGCCGCCGACCGGATCGACCTGCTCGGCGGCGACGACGACGGCGACGGCGAGGCGCCGGAGCCCGAGATCGACCTCGTCGTGCGGAACATGACGATGAACTGCACCCGCTGGTCCCAGATCGGCTTCTCCGCGGTCTACTACAACGCCACCCAGAAGGTGCTGGTGCGCGAGGACGACGTGCCGGCGTTCGAGAAGGACGGCCTGGAGTCCCTCGACGGCAAGCGGGTCTGCGCGCCGGCCGGGTCGACCAGCATCGACAACATCACCGAGAAGCAGCCGGACGCCGTCCCCGTCGCGGCCGCCAACCACACCGGGTGCCTGGTGAAGTTCCAGCAGGGCGAGGTCGACGCCATCACCGGCGACGACACCGTGCTCGCGGGCCTCGCGGCGCAGGACCCCTATGCCGTCGTGCCCGACCAGGAGAAGCTCACCGACGAGCCCTACGGCGTGGGTGCGAACAAAGACGACGTCGCGCTCATCAGGTTCGTCAACAGCGTCCTGGAGCAGCGCCGCAGCAACGGCGAGTGGCAGCGGTCCTACGACCGGTGGCTGAAGCCCTACCTGGGCGACGCACGGCCCCCGGCCCCGAGCTACGGCCGGTGACCGTGCAGGACACCACGGCGACCGCTCCCACCGCGCCCGGGCGGCTCGGTGACGCGCTCGAGCCTGCCGTCATCCAGGCGTACCTGACCGACCTCGACACCTGGCTGCGGGTGCGTCGCTCCGAGCTCGACGAGCTGGACCGTGCCGCGATCGCCGCCGGCCGCGGGGGCGAGCTCGCCGGCGACATGTCGCTCGCCCTCGCGCTCTGGAAGGCCACCGCCGACCGCTACCAGCTGGTCTTCGCGACCTGGGACGGCGGACGCGTGCTCCGGCAGGAGCGGGAGCGGATCTCCGCCCTCATCTGGGGCCGCCTCGACTCCGCGACCGACCTGCCCGGCGGGCTCGCCGTGTCGCTGCCCGAGGCCTGCCGCCTGTGCGACGCACTCACCGGCCAGCTGCGCACCCGCCTCGCGCTCGCCCCTGACGCGCACCGCTCGGCGGCACGCATCCGCGACCTGCGGGCGCAGCTGGAGCGGATCCGCGACCAGGTCGGCCTCGAGCCGGCCACCACCCGCGACGCCTCCGTCGCCCGGCTCGCCGAGCTGATGTCCCGGCTCGAGGTCGTCGTCGAGAAGGCGAAGCGCGGGGGAGATGTCGGCGGCCTGCTCGGGCCGCTGGAGACCGAGGCCAGCACGTTCGAGCGCGACCTGATCGTCGGCAACGCCCGGCGGCGCGACGCGCGCGACAAGGTGCTCACCGCCCGGGAGCTGCGGGCCGACCTCGAGGCGCGCGAGGCCGCGCTCGCCAAGCTCGCCGAGACCTGCGTCGCCACCGTCGACCCCGCCCCGCGCTACGCCGTGCCAGACGTCGAGCTGCTCGGCCCGGTGCCGGTCACCACGGACCAGATCGAGCCCTACCTGCAGCGGCTGGACCGGGTGGCGCAGGCGATGGAGGTCGCCCAGCGCGCCTACGCCGACGCGCTCGACGAGCACGCGCAGCTCGTCGGCCTGCTCGACGGCTACGTGGCGAAGGCCCGCGCGAACGGCCTGGCCGACCACCCCGACCTCGTCGAGAGCGAACGTGCCGCCCGGGCCCTGCTCGACCGCCGTCCGTGCCCGATGGTCGTGGCCCGGCAGCTCGTGACGACGTACCAGACCTGGCTTGCAAAGGAGACGCCGTGAGCACCGCTTCCTGCACCCAGCCCGGCTGCACCGGATCGATCGTCGACGGCTACTGCGACATCTGCGGCATGGCCGGCGCGCCCGCCGCGCAGCCGGCGGCTGCGGCCCCGGCACCGGCCCGGGCGGAGGAGCCGGCCGGCGTTGCCGCGTCGGGCACGACCAAGCGCCCGCCCGCCGCCAACGGCGACCCCTGCCCGCAGCCCAGCTGCACCGGGTCGATCCTCGACGGCTACTGCGACGTCTGCGGATCGCCCGCCCTGCCGGGCGCGCGGGTGGCCGAGGCCGCCGCGCTCGCGCAGGAGACCCAGCCGCTGTCCGGCCGCGAGGGCACCTCGGCAACCGCCGCCAGCCGCGTGCAGTCCGCGGCGATCGGCTCCCGCCGTGCCGGTACGACGGGCAGCTACGCCACCCGCCGGATGCGCACCGGCTCGCAGCGGATGCGCTCGGCCCGGCTCGGCGCCGGCCTCACCGTCGTCCCGCCCGCCCCGCCGGTCGACGCGGCGAAGGCGATCATGGCCGACCCGCAGGTGCCGGAGGAGAAGCGCAACTGCTCCAAGTGCGGCAACCCCGTGGGCCGCAGCATCGACGGCCGCCCCGGGCGCAGCGAGGGCTTCTGTCCCAACTGCGGGCAGCAGTTCTCGTTCACCCCGAAGCTGCAGCCGGGCGACTTGGTCGCCGGGCAGTACGAGGTCGCCGGCGCGCTCGCGCACGGCGGCCTCGGCTGGATCTACCTCGCCCGCGACCGCAACGTCTCCAACCGGTGGGTCGTGCTCAAGGGCCTGCTCAACTCCGGTGACCCCGACGCCCTGGCGGCCGCCATCGCCGAGCAGCAGTTCCTCGCGCAGGTCGAGCACCCGCTGATCGTCGAGATCTACAACTTCGTCACGCACGAGGGCGCCGGCTACATCGTGATGGAGTACGTCGGCGGCAAGTCGCTCAAGCAGATCCTCAAGCAGCGGATGGCCGCCAACAACGGTGTCTACGACCCGCTCCCGGTGGACCAGGCGCTGGCCTACATCCTCGAGCTGCTGCCGGCGTTCCAGTACCTCCACGACCTCGGCCTGGTCTACTGCGACTTCAAGCCCGACAACATGATCCAGGTCGGCGACGCGATGAAGCTGATCGACCTCGGCGGCGTGCGCCGGATCGACGACGAGGAGTCGGCGATCTACGGCACGGTTGGCTACCAGGCGCCGGAGGTCGCGGAGATCGGGCCGTCGGTGGCGTCGGACATCTACACGATCGGGCGCACCCTCGTGGTGCTCACGATGGAGTTCCGCGGCTACCAGGGCACCTACCTGCACAGCCTGCCGCCGGTCGACGCGACGCCGCTGTTCCAGGACCACGACTCGCTCTACCACCTCGTCGCGAAGTGCTGCGCACCCGACCCGGCCGACCGGTTCGCCTCGGTCGACGAGCTGCGCTCGCAGGTGCTCGGCGTGCTGCGTGAGGTCGTCGCCCGCAAGCGGCAGGGGACCGCCACCACGTCGGCGGCGTCGGTGCTCTTCGAGTCGCCCGCGACCGCCCGCGCGATCAGCGAGTGGAGCCAGCTGCCGCGGTTGCGCGAGGACACCACGGACCCGCAGTACAGCTGGCTGTCGACGATCAGCTCCGACGACCCGCGCAAGCGGCTCGCCGACCTCCAGCAGGCGCCCGAGGACAGCGCCGAGGTGTGGCTGGCCCGGGCCCGTGCGGCTCTCGAGCTCAAGGACCCGGCCGGCGCGCGGGCCCACGCGCAGGCGCTGCTCACGGCAGACCCGTGGGAGTGGCGGGCGCTGTGGGTCGAGGGCCTCGCCGCGGTGCAGTCGCAGGACTGGGAGACCGCTAAGGCGTCGTTCAACGCCGTCTACCAGCAAGTCCCCGGCGAGCTCGCACCCAAGCTGGCGCTGGCGTTCGCGTGCGAGCGCGGCGGGTTGCCCGAGGTGGCCGAAGGCCTCTACGAGGTCTGCCTGTCGACCGACGCGGCCTACGTGCCGCCCGCAGCCTTCGGCATGGCCCGGGTGCGCGCCGAGCGCGGCGACACCCTCGGCGCCGTCGGCGCCCTGGACCTCGTGCCGACCACCAGTCGCGGCTACACCGAAAGCCGCCAGCTGCGCGCCGAGGTGCTGCTGTCCGGAGGCGCACGCGACCTCGCGGTGCTCGACCAGGCGATGCGCACCATCGAGACCGCCAGCGTGGACACCCGCACCCGCCAGCACTACACCGTGCGGATCCTCACCGAGGCGCTCACGGTCGTCACCGGCAACGGTGCGGTGCCCGAGGGCGCGCGGATCGGGTCGGTCGCGGCCACCGAGGTCGGCGTGCGCGACGGCCTGGAGAACGCCCTGCGCTCGCTCGCCCGGGACGCCATCGACCTCGAGGAGCGCGTCAGCCTGGTCAACCAGGCCAACGCCGTGCGGAACTGGAGCCTGACGTGACCTGCCCGTCCTGCGGCTCGGCCGTGTCCGAGGGGGCCCGCTTCTGCGAGGAGTGCGGCACCCCGCTCGGTACGACGGCCGCGACCGCCGTACCGGCCGCGGCGCCTGCCGCGCCGCCCCCGCCGCCGCCCGCCGGCGACCCGCTGCGCGACGCGCCGATCAGCGCCCCCACCCGCCGGCCCGCCGCCGCACTGCCGGACCCGCCCCCGCCGCCGGGCCGCCGGCCGTGCGCGGAGTGCGGGGGAGAGGTCGGGCCGGACCTCTACTGCACCGCCTGCGGCACCAAGGCCCCCAGCGAGCGTGACCACTTCGAGGAGCGGCCCGCGTCGTGGGTGGCCGGGGTGTGCGACAAGGCGGTCAGCAAGAACCGCAACGAGGACGCGATGGCGCTGCTCGCCGGCCCCGAGCCGGGGTCGCGGGCCGTGCTGGTCGTGCTCGACGGGGTGTCCAGCTCCGTCGACTCCGACGTGGCGTCGCTGGCCGGCGCCCGGGCGGCCCGCGACGTGCTGCGCGTCCCGCTGCCGTCGGGGATGGGGACCCCGCAGAGCCGGGACGCCGCCGTGGCGCAGGTGTTCGCCAAGGCCGCTGCGGCCGCCAACACCGCGATCGTCGCGGTGACCGACCCCGACTCGCCCAACCCCGCGTCGGCGACGTTCACCGCCGCGGTGCTCGAGGGCCGCCGGATCAGCTGGGCCAACATCGGCGACTCCCGCACCTACTGGATCCCCGACGAGGGCCCGGCGGTGCAGCTGTCGGTCGACGACTCCGTCGCCCAGGCGCACATGGCCGCCGGCGTACCCCGCGAGGTCGCCGAGAACGGCCCGCAGGCGCACGCGATCACCAAGTGGCTCGGCCGCGACTCCGAGGACCTCACCCCGACCGTCGGGAGCATGGAGGTCGAGGGGCCGGGCTGGCTGCTCGCCTGCTCCGACGGGTTGTGGAACTACGCCTCGGACGCCGACGACCTCGCCGCCCGGGTGCGGGGCGCGGGCACCTCGGACCCGCTCGAGCTCGCCACCGCCCTGGTCGCCTTCGCGAACGCGTCGGGCGGCCAGGACAACGTCACCGCAGCGCTGGCCCGGGTCGACCACCCGGTGCTCGGGCAGAATGACCAGACGCCGACCCCAGGAGGAGAGCCGAGCGATGGCTGAGTTCACCGCCGCCGTCTACCAGAACGAGTTCCTGCCCGACGGCGGGACGGACGTCAACGCGATCGTCACGATCACCTGCACCGGCGCCGGCACGGCCGGGCAGTCGGGCTCCGGTGATGCCGGCGAGATCATCATCGTCGACACCTCCGGCTCGATGGGCCCCGCGACCATGGCCGCCGCGCGGGAGGCCGCGCAGGCCGCGCTCGCCGAGATCGTCGACGGCACCTACTTCGCCGTCGTCGCCGGCGCCGACCGCGCGATGCTCGCCTACCCGCTGGTCTCCAGCGGACCGGGCATGGTGCGGATGGACGCCGCCGCGCGCCGCGGGGCCGCCCAGGCGATCGACCGCCTCGTCGGCAGCGGTGGTACGGCGATCAGCACCTGGCTCGACCTCGCCGGCCAGCTCTTCGCCTCGGTGCCGGCGGTCACCCAGCGCCACGTCCTGCTGCTCACCGACGGCGAGAACCGGGAGCGCCCCGGCCGCCTCGACGAGGCGATCAACCGGGCGACCGGCTACTTCCAGGCCGACTGCCGCGGCGCCGGGACCGACTGGCAGGTCGCCGAGATCCGCCGCATCGCGCAGGCGCTGCTCGGCACCGTCGACATCATCCCGAGCCCGGGGGAGATGAAGGCGCAGTTCCAGGAGATCATGCGCAAGGCCATGTCGCGCGGCGTCGCCGACGCCTCGCTGCGGGTGTGGACGCCGCAGGGTGCCGAGGTGCTCTTCGTGCGACAGGTCTCGCCGACGGTCGAGGACCTCACCCACCGTCGTACCCCCGTCAACCCGTTGACCGGCGACTACCCGACCGGTGCCTGGTCCGACGAGTCCCGGGACTACCACATCGCGGTCCGGGTGCCGGCGAAGGCGATCGGCCAGGAGCAGCTGGCGGCGCGCGTGCAGCTCGCGATGGGCGACGACATCGTCACCCAGGGCCTGGTCAAGGCGACCTGGTCCAACAACTCCGAGCTGACCACCCGCATCGACCAGCAGGTCGCCCACTACACCGGGCAGGAGGAGCTGGCCCGGATGATCCAGGAGGGCCTGGCCGCGAAGGCCGCCGGTGACGAGGCGACCGCGACCACCAAGCTCGGCCGTGCGGTCCAGCTCGCCGCGGAGACCGGCAACGACGAGGCCACCAGCAAGCTGCGCAAGGTGGTCGACGTGGAGAGCGAGGAGACCGGTACCGTCCGGCTCAAGCGCGCCGTCGACAAGGCCGACGAGATGGCGCTCGACACCGCCTCCACCAAGACCACGAGGATCCGCAAGGAGACGACGTGACCTCCACCTGCCCGTCCGGGCACGAGTCGGACGCCGACGACTACTGCGACGTCTGCGGCCTGCCGATCCCCGCCGGCGGGGGAGCCCCGGCGCCGACGCCCGAGCCGGCGGCGCCCGTCGAGCCGGCGCCGGAGCCCGAGCCGACGAGCAGTGCCTGCCCGAACTGCCAGGCCGCCAACCCGCCCAACGCGCTGTTCTGCGAGGCCTGCGGCTACGACTTCACCACCGGCTCGATGCCGCGGCCCGTCACGCCGCCGTCGCCGCTCGACCTGGACACCCCGGTGCCCGCTCCGGCGGCTCCGGAGCCCCCGGCTGCCCCGGAGCCGCCCGCACCGGCCCCCTCGGTCGCACCGCGGCTGGCCGAGGCGTGGGTGGCGGAGGTCTGGATCGACCCGGATTGGTACGCCGACCAGGACTCCAGCGACCCGCTGCCCTCGGCGGGGGTGCCGGTCGTCGTACCCCTGCGGTCGACGTCGGTGCTCGTGGGGCGCACCTCGCGCAGCCGGGGCATCCATCCCGACATCGACCTGGGCACCGACAACGGCATCAGCCGCCGGCACTGCCAGCTGACCACCGACGGCACCCGCTGGTGGGTCGAGGACCTCGGCTCCTCCAACGGCACCTACCTCGGCTCCGCGATCGGCCCGCTGCCGACGGAGCCGGTGCCGGTGGGGGAGAAGCGTGAGGTCGGTCCGGACGAGCGGATCTACCTCGGCGCCTGGACCCGGATCGTCCTCCGGCGGGCGCAGCCCGGCGAGGCCTGAGGCATACCAGCCGGGAGGGCGGGTAGGCGCAGCTGCATGAGCGAGCTGCGCCGTGACGACCCCACCCGCCGCCAGGACCGCCTCGAGGAGCGCGTCGCGCGGCTCGAGCAGTGGGCGGTGCAGGCCGTCGCCTGGGTGGCCGGCTCGGCGCTGGTGCTCGGGGCCCTGCTGCCGTACCTGCCCGTCAGCGACACCCCGGCCGAGCTCGAGGGCGAGGAGACCGGCGACCACCTCAACTCGCTGCTGACTGCCGGCTTCCAGCTCGTCGGCTGGCGCAACCGGGACGGCGACGGTGACGGGTTCGCCGTCACGGTCGGGATCGGCTTCCTCGGGCTGATGGTGGTCACCGCCGTCGCGCTCGTGCAGCTCTACGTGATCGGCAGCCACCCGGGCGAGCGCACCCTCCTGGTCGCGAAGACCTGCGGGGTGATGATGCTGATCGGCGTGGTCGTCGCGGGCATCCTGGTGCTGATGTTCAACGGCAGCGAGGAGCGTGACGGCCTCGACCCCGGCTGGGGTCCTGCGGTCTACCTGCTCGGTGTGGCGAGCTACTGGGTCCTGCTCTCCTCGCGGATGCGCGAGTGGTGGGAGCCGGACGTGCGGCCGTAGGTGACGCCGCGGTCGAGGTAGCCGGTCAGCGGCGGGTGGCGATGAGGGCGGAGGCGTCCGGCGCCACCATCACCTCGACGGCGGTGAACCGCTCGTCGGTGAGCCACTCCTCGCGCAGCGTGTCGACCCGGCCACCGGTGATCGGCGGCCACATCTCGCACGGCACGAAGTCGTCGAGCACGACGATCCCGCCCGGCTCCACGAGGTCGGCCAGCTTGTCCACCCGCACCGCCTCCGCGTCCCCGGAGTCGAGGAAGAGCAGCGAGAACGGCCCCTTGTCCATCAGCGTGGACCAGTCCGCCTCGAGCACGTCGACCAACGGGTCGTCCTCGAAGATCTCGCTCGCCGCCGCGGCCAGGCGCGGCTCGAGCTCGGCGGTGAGGATGCGCGCCTTGTCGTTGCGCACGCCGGAGCGCAGCCACGCCGTGCCGACGCCGCAGCCGGTGCCGAACTCCGCCATCGTCCCCTCGCGGGTCGCGGCGAGGGCAGCGAGCAGCCGGCCGGTCTCGTTGCGGCAGAACGACACGTAGCCCGCGCGCCGGGAGACGTCGAAAGCGCGGTTGACCACGTCGGGCAAGTCGGGAGGCGCGCTCATGCATCGAGTCTCGCTGCCCGATCAAGGGGTGGGACGGCAATCTCGGATCGTGGGCGTGGCGGGCGCTGTCCGCATCGTGAACACTCCGGCGAGTTCCTGCGACAGCGGGTTCGCGGGTCCGCTAGAGTGCACCCATCATGCGGACCGCCCTTCTCGTAATTCGGCGCCGCGGCGAGGCCTGAGAGAGGCCACCTCGCCGCGGTGACTGCGGCGTTCCCGTCCACCGGACACATCCCCGCACGGGGCTTCTCATCCAACTGAAGTCCTGTGCATCTCCTCGACGCACCGCGGCGGSCCCMCCGGCCGGCAATCGCGCGATCCGTTCCCCCGTCGCAGTCGAGCTCACGTGAGACCCACGAGCTGACGCCCACCCGCCGCGGTGGGAGAGGCCAGGACCGACCCGCCAGCACGTCAGCCAGCACAGCTCACGGAGACCACGATGTTCACCACCGCCACCGCCCGTCCCGCCCGCTACCTGGACTCGCAGGAGTGGGGCCCCGCCAAGCACGACCCCGAGCACCCCTTCCACGTCGAGCGGCTCGAGACGCCGGCGTACGGGACTGCCCTGCGAGACGGTGACGACGCGTACCCCGAGGACAACTAGGTTTTCCCGACATGACCGACAGCACCCCCGCCACGCCCGCGACCGGACAGGTCGACCTCGCCGTCATCCCCGGTGACGGCATCGGTCCGGAGGTCACCGCCGAGGCCCTCAAGGTCCTCGAGGTCGCCGCCCCCGCGGAGCTGAAGTTCTCCCGGACGCAGTACGACCTGGGCGCCGAGCGCTACCTCGCCACCGGTGAGGTGCTCCCGGACAGCGTGCTGGAGGAGATCCGCGGCCAGGACGCGATCCTGCTCGGCGCCGTCGGCGGCAAGCCGAACGACCCGAACCTGCCGCCGGGCATCCTCGAGCGGGGCCTGCTGCTCAAGCTGCGCTTCGAGCTCGACCACTACGTCAACCTCCGCCCCTCGCGCCTCTTCCCGGGCTCGACCTCGCCGCTCTCCGACGCGGTGCTGGGCAAGGGCGACGTCGACTTCGTGGTCGTCCGCGAGGGCACCGAGGGCCCGTACACCGGCAACGGCGGCGCGCTGCGCGTCGGCACCCCGGCCGAGGTCGCCACCGAGGTGTCGGTCAACACCGCCTTCGGCGTCGAGCGGGTGGTCCGCGACGCCTTCGCCCGCGCGCAGAAGCGCCCGCGCAAGAAGCTCACCCTCGTCCACAAGACCAACGTGCTGGTCAACGCCGGCTCCGTGTGGTGGCGGCTCTTCGAGGAGGTGGCGAAGGAGTACCCCGACGTCACCACCGACTACTGCCACATCGACGCGGTCATGATCTACCTGACCACCGACCCGCAGCGCTTCGACGTGATCGTCACCGACAACCTGTTCGGCGACATCATCACCGACCTCGCCGCCGCGATCACCGGTGGCATCGGCCTGGCGGCCTCTGGCAACGTGAACCCCGACCGCACCGCCCCGTCGATGTTCGAGCCCGTCCACGGTTCGGCCCCCGACATCGCGGGCCAGCAGGTCGCCGACCCCACCGCCGCGATCCTCTCCGGCGCCCTCCTGCTCGACCACCTCGGCCACCCCGACGCGGCCGCCACGATCGAGGCTGCCGTGCTGGCCGACCTCGAGGCGCGCGACCCGTCGACACAGCGTCGTACCCCCGAGGTCGGCGACGCGATCGCTGCGCGAGTAGCCGGCTGAGCACGTCCTCCGGGGCGTGCTCGACGGCCACTCACACCAGCGACCCCGAGAGGACTAGATTGATGAACATGCAGATCACCACCACGCTCTCTGCGAACCCCACCGACGACGCCCGGCTGGCAGAGATCCTGGCCAACCCGGGCTTCGGCACGCATTTCTCCGACCACATGCTCACGATCGAGTGGACGCCGGAGAAGGGCTGGAACGACGCCCGCATCACGCCGTACGGCCCGATCACCCTCGACCCCGCCGCGGCGGTCCTGCACTACGCGCAGGAGATCTTCGAGGGGATGAAGGCCTACCGCCACGACGACGACTCGATCTGGCTGTTCCGGCCCGAGGCCAACGCCGAGCGGATGAAGCGCTCCAGCGAGCGGCTCGCCCTGCCCGTGCTCGACGTGCCCGACTTCCTCGAGGCCGTCGAGGAGCTCGTGAAGGTGGACGCCCGCTGGGTGCCCGGCAACCCCGACGGTGGCGAGAAGAGCCTCTACATCCGGCCCTTCATGTTCGCCTCGGAGAAGTTCCTCGGCGTCCGCCCGGCCCAGCACGTCACCTTCATGGTGATCACCAGCCCCGCCGGCGCCTACTTCAAGGGCGGCATCAAGCCGGTCAGCCTGTGGCTCACCGAGGAGTACACCCGCGCCGGGCGCGGCGGCATGGGCGCGGCCAAGACCGGCGGCAACTACGCCAGCTCCCTCGTCGCCCAGCAGGAGGCCTCCGGCCACGGCTGCGACCAGGTCGTCTTCCTCGACGCCCAGGAGGGCAAGTACGTCGAGGAGCTCGGCGGGATGAACATGTACTTCGTCTACGACGACGGCTCCATCGTCACCCCCGCGACCGGCACCATCCTCGAGGGCATCACCCGCTCCTCGATCATCGAGCTCGCCGGCGAGATGGGCCACCAGGTCACGGAGCGGAAGTTCGCCATCGAGGAGTGGAAGGAAGGCGTCGCCAGCGGCAAGATCACCGAGATCTTCGCCTGCGGCACCGCCGCCGTCGTCACCCCCGTCGGCTCGCTGAAGTACGCCGGCGGCGAGACCTCCGCCCCCGCCAGCCAGGACCTCACCATGCGCATCCGCGACGCCCTCGTCAGCGTCCAGCTGGGCAAGGCCGAGGACACCTTCGGCTGGATGCGCCGCGTGGTCTGAGCCGGCGCAGCGCCGCGCTGCCGCGCACGCGGTTGCCTCCGCTGGATGGCTGAGTCCGGCTGGCGGCAAGCCGTCTCCCGGTGGTTGAGGTGCGACGAGCGCCAGCGAGGAGCCTCGAAACCTCCGGGCCTTGATGGCGGGCTGTGGTGGGCACAGTCCGGTGTGCCGGGGCCACTGGTTTCGAGGCTCGGCCGTGGGCGGCCTCGCACCTCAACCAGCGGCGGTCTGGCGGTAGGCCTCGGGGTTTGCTTCGTCGTACTCCCGGTGGTTGAGGTGTGACGAGCGGCAGCGAGGAGCCTCGAAGCCTCCGGGCCTGCG
>NZ_VLJQ01000074.1:0-45423 GCF_007829375.1 Nocardioides sp. J9
CTCGCTGCGCTCGGCCCGCGGGCCCTCGTCGACGCGCCTTCGGCGCGGGGCGCCGCGCTCGAGCTGATTTGCGCGAGCGCGTCGCCTGTCGAGGGCGGCGCGCAGGCCTCGCAAGCTCGGCCCGCACTTGCCCTCGACGCGCCTTCGGCGCGGGCGCCGCGCTGCCGCGCACGCAGTTGGCTTCCGTAGGTCCAGGCTCCGCCTCGCGGCAAGCCCCGGGTTTCTGGCAGGTAGCTGCCGGTGGTTGAGGTGCGAGGCGCCCCGGCGCCGAGCCTCGAAACCTCCGGCCATGGTGCACCGGGCTGTGCCCGCCACAGTCCGCCCGGCGGGCCCGGTGGTTTCGAGGCTCCTCGCTGGCGCTCGTCGCACCTCAACCACCGGGCGGCAGACGTCGCTGGCGCTCGTCGCACCTCAACCACCGGGCGGCAGACGTCGCTGGCGCTCGTCGCACCTCAACGACCGGGCGGGCTCGTCAACGCCAGCTGTAGCTGACCTCCGGGCGGCCGCCGCCGGTGCCGTAGCGGACCCCGCGGTCGGCCAGGCCCTGGTCGGCGAGGTGCTCGAGGTAGCGGCGGGCGGTGACGCGGGAGGCGCCGACGAGGGCGGCGACCTCGCTGGCCGACAGCTCCCCGTCGGCCTCGCGCAGCGCGGTCGTCACGGCGCGCAGGGTCTCGGGGCTCATCCCCTTGGGCAGCGGAGCGCTGCCGGCGGGACGGAGGGACCCGAGCAGCTGGTCGACCTCGTCCTGCACGACCTCGTCGGGTGCGGCGTCGAGGCGGGCGTGGTACTCGGCGTACTGCTCGAGCTTGGCGCGGAAGGACGCGAACGTGAACGGCTTGAGCAGGTAGAGCACCACACCCTGCACGACGGCCTGCCGCACCACCCGGGTGTCGCGGGCGGCGGTCACGGCGATGACGTCGCAGAGGTGGCCGGCGGCGCGCAGGCCGGTCAGCAGCCCGAGGCCGTGGCCGTCGGGGAGGTTCATGTCGAGGAGCAGGAGGTCGACCGGCCGCCCGGCGTCGCGCGCGGCGTCGAGCTCGCGCACGGCATCCCGGGCCGACCGGGCGACGCCGGCCAGCTCGAAGCCCGGCACCCGCTCGACGTACGACGCGTGCGCCTCCGCTGCGAGCTCTTCGTCCTCGACGACCAGCACCCGCACGGTCATGGCGCCGTCCCTCGCCCGGCAGGCTCCTTGTCGCGCAGCACGACGCTGAACCGCGCACCGCCCAGGTCGGAGCGGCCGATCGCCACGTCGCCGTTGTTGCGCCGCGCAGCCTGGACCACTAGCGCCAGGCCCAGGCCCCGGCCGGTGCCCGGCTCGGCCTTGGTGGTCCAGCCGCGGTCGAGCACGCGCGCCGCAGCGTCGTCGTCCAGCCCGGGACCGCTGTCCTCGACGTCGACCTGGAGTCGGTGCGCGTCCCCGGAGAGCCGCACCAGCACGACGCGCGGCTCGTGGTCGGCCACGGCGTCGAGGGCGTTGTCGACGAGGTTGCCCAGCACGGTGACCAGGTCGCGGGGCGGGAAGGACGCGTCCGCGGGCAGCTCGCCCTCGATCCGCAGCTCCGCGCCCTGCTCGGCGGCCTCGGACGACTTGCCGAGCAGCAGCGCGGCGACGACGGGGTCGTCGACGGCGCCGACGACGCGGTCGGTGAGCAGCTGGGCGACGTGCAGCTCCTCCGTCGCGAAGTCGACCGCGTCCTGCGCGCGGCCCATCTCGATGAGCGACACCACCGTGTGCAGGCGGTTGGCGGACTCGTGGTTCTGCGAGCGCAGCGACTCGGTCAACCGGCGGACCACCTCGAGCTCACCGGTGACCGAGCGCAGCTCGGTGTGGTCGCGCAGGGTCACCACCGCCCCCACGTCGCGACCGTCCCACTGGGCCGGCGCGGAGGAGACGACGAGGATGCGTTCGCCGGCGAGGTAGAGGTCGTCGGACTCGGCGGTGCGGCCGCGGGCCGCGGCCACCAGGCCAGGGGCCAGGCCGAGCTCCTCGACCGGCCTGCCGACGACGTCGTCGGGGAGGTCCAGCAGCCGCCGCGCCTCGTCGTTCACCAGCTGCACCCGCCCGTCGCCGTCGAGCAGCAGCAGGCCCTCGCGCACCGAGTGCAGGACGGCGGAGTAGTACTCGTACATCCGCGCGAGCTCCCGCTCGCCCATCCCGTGGGTGAGCCGGTGCAGCCGCCGGCTGAGCAGCCACGCGCCCGTCATTCCGACGAGCAGCACGAGCCCGCCGCACAGCACCACGACGCCCACGTCGCGGCGCAGGCCGCGGTTGATGTCGCTGACCGTGATGCCGACGGAGACCAGCGCGACCACCTCGCCGCCGTCCTCGACGGGCACGACCGAGCGCACCGACGGACCGAGCGTGCCGGTGTACTCCTGCGTGAAGACCTCGCCCGCCGGCGCGGTGCCCAGGTCGCCGACGAAGGTGCGGCCGATCTGCCCCGGGTCCGGGTGCGTGTAGCGGGTGCCGTCGAGCTGCATCACCACGATGAAGTCGGTGTCGGTGTCGCGGSGGMCCTCCTCGGTCAGCGGCTGCAGCGTCGCCGTCGGGTCGGGGGAGCGCAGCGCCGTGCGCACGGTCGGGGCGTCGGCGATCGTCTGCGCGACCGCCACCGCCCGCTGGGTCGCCCGGCTGCGTGCGTCCCGCCGGGCGTCGTACGACGCCAGCAGGATGCCGACCACGACCAGCAGCAGCACCGTGCCGACCTGCAGCAGGAGCACCTGGCGCGCGACCGGGCGGTCGCGGAACAGCCGGTTGCGGAGCACCCGGCCATTCTCACCCAGCGCTGCCCGCGCCCTGTGACCTGTGCCACGAACACAACGAACACAACGGTGACCTCGCGACCGATCCCGCGGAGAGTGGCGCACAGAGGCCCCGACGGGGCTGGAGACATCCCGGCCAGGAGGACCGATGAGCACCACCACAGCAGGCACGCAGCCGAGGAGCGGCTCGCGCGCCACCCACTACCTCTACCTCGCGGTGATCGGGGCCGTCCTGCTCGGCATCGCGACCGGGCTGGCCTTCCCGTCGTTCGCGCTCGAGCTCAAGCCGCTCGGCGAGGGCTTCGTCAACCTGATCAAGATGATGATCCAGCCGATCATCTTCTGCACCATCGTGCTCGGCGTCGGCTCCGTGGCGAGTGCGGCGAAGGTCGGTCGCGTCGGCGGCCTCGCGCTCGGCTACTTCCTCGTGATGTCGACCGTGGCGCTGACGATCGGCATGGTCGTCGGCAACGTGCTGCACCCGGGCGACGGCCTCAAGGTCACCGCCGACGGCGCCGCGATCGCGCAGGAGAAGGCGGCCGAGGGCCACGCCGACACCACGGCCTTCCTGCTCGGCATCATCCCGGACTCGCTGTTCTCCGCCCTCACCAGCGGCAGCGTCCTGCAGACCCTCCTGGTCGCACTCCTCGTCGGCTTCGCCCTGCAGCGGATGGGCGCGGCCGGCACCCCGGTGCTCAGCGTGGTCGGCCACCTGCAGCGCCTCGTCTTCCGCCTGCTCGGCATGATCATGTGGGCCGCGCCCGTCGGCGCGTTCGGCGCGATGGCGGCGGTCACCGGCCAGGGCGGCATGGACGCGCTGAAGAGCCTCGCAGTGCTGATGATCGGCTTCTACGTCACCTGCGTGCTGTTCGTCTTCGTGGTCCTCGGCCTGCTGCTCAAGGTCACCACCGGCATCAACATCTTCGCGCTGCTGCGCTACCTGGGCCGCGAGTTCCTGCTGATCCTCGCCACCTCCTCCTCGGAGTCCGCGCTGCCGCGGGCGATCGCCAAGCTCGAGCACGCCGGCGTCGACAAGACCACCGTCGGCGTGGTCGTCCCGACCGGCTACTCGTTCAACCTCGACGGCACGGCCATCTACCTGACGATGGCGTCGATCTTCATCGCCGAGGCCGTCGGCAGCCCGCTGGCGATCGGTGAGCAGGTCTCGCTGCTGCTGTTCATGATGATCGCCGCCAAGGGCGCCGCAGGCGTCACCGGCTCCGGCCTCGCCGTGCTGGCCGGCGGCCTGCAGTCGCACCGCCCCGAGCTCGTCGACGGCGTCGGCCTGATCGTCGGCATCGACCGGTTTCATGTCCGAGGCCCGCGCGCTCACCAACTTCGCCGGCAACGCGGTGGGCACCGTGCTGGTCGGCCACTGGACCGGCAGCATCGACCGCGGCCAGATGGCGCGAGCCCTGTCCGGTGACGACCCGTTCGACGAGACCACGATGGTCGACGACCACGACCACGACCACGGCCACGACGACGACGCGGACCAGGCCGCCGGCCAGCCGGACCGGCTCGAGAAGGAGTCTCAGCCGGTCTGATCGAGCAGGTCCAGCGAGTGGCGGGCGATGGCGGCCCTGGTGGCTGCCATCGCCCGCAGCGCGTCCGTGACCTCGGCGTCGAGGTGCTCGAACGGGATCGCCGACAGGCCGGAGAACGCCAGCAGCTGCAGGGCGTGCACCCGTCGTACGGCGGCGAGGTCGGCCTCGACGCCCTCGGCGGCCAGCCCGTCGACGTACGCCGCGAGGCAGGCCTCGTCCCGCTCCGCGAGGTCGTCGGCGCTGCGCCGGCCGACCTGGACGTCGCCGACGAGCAGCTGGCCGAGGTCGAAGCCGACCGGCAGCGCCATGAAGAACCCGAAGTCGATGAGGGTGAAGCCGTCCCGGTCCGGGCGCACCAGCAGGTTGTTCGGGCACGCGTCGCCGTGCCCGGCCAGCACCGGCGCCGCCGCCAGCTCGGCCCCCAGGTCGGGGAGCCGGTCCCGTGCCGCCAGCATCCGCGGCCGCAGGTCGGCGAAGGCGTCGGCGACGAGCGGGTGCGCCCAGGTCGCCGGGTCGCCCAGGACCGGCAGCACCTGGTGGGCCAGCCGGCCCTCGAGGTACTTCGCGATCGTCCACTCCGCCCCGCCGGCCCTCGCCACGGCGCGGACGCCGGGCGCTGCGGCGAACCGGCCGAGCAGGTGGGCGGCGCGGCGGTAGCGGGCGAGGTCCCACGCCACGTCGGCGACCGGGACCGCCTCCAGCCACAGCGCGTACGAGCCCTCGTCGATGTCGTGGACCCCCAGCGCGCGGGGGAGCGCCAGCCCCTCGGGGAGCGCGTCGGCGAGCTCCGAGCGGTAGACCCGGGCCTCGGTGCGCCAGGGCACCATCCCGGCGGCCCACTCCCGCACCTCGGCGGGCACGTGGAGGAACAGCGGGGAACGCTCCCAGGCGTGCACGAGCTTCACGAAGAACGCGAACTCGCGCTCGTGCCCGTCGACCGATGCCTCCCCGCGCACCCACCACCGGCCGCCCGTCGTGATCGCGTCCAGGTCGTAGTCGACGACCTCCGCCCGCGAGCGCACCAGCGCCACCGGGGCGTCGCCGGCGTCGTGCAGGGCAGCGACCATCGCGGCGAGGACGGCGTCGGACACGTCGGCGGCGCCGAGGGCGGTGCGATCGTGCACGGCGACCTCCCGGGTGGAGCAGGGCGGGCGACCGAGATCACCCGACTTCCTCGACTCTAGGCCCGTCGGGGTCCCCGGGCGAGGGCGTCGCGGCGGATAGCGTGCCACCCATGGCGGAGGATCCCGGGACCGAGGCCCGGCCGTCGTACCTCCGGACGGCCGTGGAGCGGGTCCCGCGACCCGTCCGGCACTTCGCCCACCTCGCGTGGCGGCTCGTCGTCACCACCGTCGGCTCGTGCCTGCGCTACCGCGTGACCGGTCTCGCCGCGGAGGGCGCGTTCTTCGCCGTGGTGTCCGTGCCGCCGTTGATCTTCGCCCTCGCGGGCGGCGTGGGCTACGTGACCGACCACTTCACGGCCGCCCAGGTCGAGGAGGTACGACGTGCCGTCATCGACCTGTTCTCGACCTTCCTCACCGACACCGCGGTCAACCGCGTGATCGTCCCGACGATGGACGACGTGCTGCGCGGCGGCCGGTTCGACGTGATCTCGCTCGGCTTCGTGCTCGCGCTCTGGTCGGGCTCGCGGGCGCTGAACGTCTTCGTCGACACCATCACGATCATGCACGGGCTCGGCGGGCACCGGGGGATCGTGAAGACCCGGGCGCTGTCCTTCGTGCTCTACATCCTGGCCGTCATCACGGGCGCGATCACGCTGCCGCTGGTCGTCGCGGGGCCCAAGCTGGTGCGCTCCTGGCTGCCGAACCGCGCCGAGTTCCTCATGGGGTTCTACTGGCCGCTGGTGGTCGTGATCTGCATCTGCTTCCTTGCCACGCTCTACCACGTCTCGGTGCCGGTGCGGACCCGCTGGAGCTTCAACCTGCCGGGCGCGACCTTCTCCCTGGTCAGCTGGATCGGGGGGTCCTACCTGCTCCGCTGGGTGCTGACCGTCACCGCGCAGGACTCCCACTCCATCTACGGCCCGCTCGCCGCGCCGATCGCGATCCTGATCTGGCTCTACATCGCGGCCCTGGCGGTGCTGATCGGCGCGGGCGTCAACGCGGCGTTCGACGAGGTCTTCCCGCAGGAGACGACGCAGCGGGCGCGCCGGGAGCTCATGGCGCGGCTCCTCCGCCGCCCGGCCGAGCGGGTGGAGTAGGTTCCGGGCCGTGGGTGACCTGTCAGGACGGCCGGCGAACACCCCCTCCGTGGGGCGAGTCGCACTGCCGGAGCGCACCCGCTCGCCGTGGTGGGAGCTGGGCCGCCGCCTGCTCGCGGCGCTGGCGATCCTCGTCGGCACGGTGCTGGTCGTCTACCTCGACCGCGAGGGCTACCGCGACTCCGGCGACGCGACCGCGGAGAACCCGATGGGGACCGTGTCGCTCATCGACGCGATCTACTACACGACCGTCACGCTGAGCACCACTGGGTACGGCGACATCGCGCCGGTCACCGATCCCGCGCGGCTGGTCAACGCGTTCGTCATCACCCCGGCGCGCATCGGCTTCCTCGTGCTCCTCATCGGCACGACGCTCGAGGTGCTCGCACAGCGCGGCCGCGAACTTTTCCGCATCGCCCGATGGAGGAAGCACATGGGACACCACGTCGTGGTGATCGGCTACGGGACCAAGGGCCGCAGCGCCGTGGAGACCCTGGTCAACAACGGGCTCGAGCGCGAGCACGTCGTGGTCGTCGACCCGAGCCCGGTCGCACTGGCCGACGCGCACGCCGACAACCTCGCGGTCGTCACCGGCGACGCCACCCGGCGCGGCGTGCTGCACCGGGCCGGGGTCGCCAAGGCCGACCAGGTCATCATCACCACCGGTCGCGACGACTCGAACGTGCTGGCCGCGCTCACCGTGCGCCAGCTCAACCCGGACGCGTGGATCGTCGCCGCGGTCAGCGAGCAGGAGAATGCGCCGTTGATGCGCCAGTCCGGCGCCGACTCGGTCATCACCTCCTCGGACGCAGTCGGCCGGCTGCTCGGCCTCTCCACCCTGTCGCCGACCCTCGGCTCCGTGATGGAGGACCTGCTGACCTACGGCGAGGGCCTCGAGGTCGCCGAGCGGGAGCTGCTGGTCAACGAGGTCGGGATGCCGCCGCAGTCGCTGCCCGACCAGGTGATCGCGGTGGTCCGCGACGAGAAGGTCTACCGCTACTTCGACCCCGTGGTGACACTGCTGGCCCGAGGGGACCGGCTCGTCGTCGTACGGCCGGCGAAGGAGCTGCCCTGGGCGCCCCGTCCCGGCACTCACAACGAGGACCTCGCGGCCGACCGGGAGGACTGACCCGGGACCCCTCCGGGACCTCGGCCGGCTTCGATGGTTCATCTGGACCAGGTCGGCCGACGTCGATCGTGCAGACCTCGCCCGACACGGCCCCGAACCTCCGTCCGGAGGGCGACACCGTGCCGTGCAGCCGCCATGCTGTGCGTCATGGGGAAGGACTTCGGACCGTGGGTGAGGCACGACTGGTGCCCGCGCTGTGACCGCCGCACCGAGCAGACGCTGTGGTACCGCCGACTCGTCGGCGAGCCGCCGGAGCGCAACGAACGGCGCACACGGTGCAACGAGTGCGCCGGTGACCCCACCCTCGTCGCCAGCTGAGCCTCCAGTCGCTCCGCTCGCCTGCCGCGCCGGTCCGCCCGGGCCCCGACCGGACCGGCGGTCACAGGGTTGACCTCCGGGCTTCGGGTACCGCCTTGGCGAACCTGAACCAACGCGGGAGGAAACTCATGAGCAAGAGCGCCACCAACGACCTCGCCCACGGCCTCGCCGACGACCTCCGCGACGTCGCGGACGACCTGCGGGGCATCGTCGAGACGGTCGTCGTGCCGAAGGTCGGGTCGGCCGTGCACGCCGCAGGCGACCGCGTTCCGGACAACGTGGTGGACCGGCTGCCGAGCAAGGTGGCCGAGCACCTGCCGACGACACGGAAGAGCCACCGCGGACGCAAGCTGCTGTTCCTCGGTGCCCTGATGGCCCTCGGCGGCGCGATCTTCGCCTACGGCCGCCGCCAGTCCTCGAGCGGGCAGCCCTCGAGCGGGCAGTCCGAGGAGTCGTACCCGCGCCCGGTCGGCGACCTCGACGACCAGGCCTCGCCGACCGACGCGCTCGACGACCCGATCACGGACCCGGGCCGCCAGAACTGACGACCTGCGGGTCGCACCATCCGCCTGCCGGAATTCGAACATATGTTCTATTCTGGTGTCCATGGCGGGGGTGCGACACGTGTGGGTGCGGCCGGCCTTCGTGCCGTCCGAGCTGCCCGGCCTGGTGCTCGAGTGGCGGTCGGGGGAGAAGGGCTGGGAGGGCTACGTCCTGTACGCCGACCGGGAGGGCCGCATGGTCATGGAGTGGCTGCCCGCCGGCAACCTGCGCCCCATCAAGAGCCAGCCGAACACCGGCTCGGCCTACGGGTGACCAGCGTCGCGTAGATCACGTCCTTCGTTTTTCGGATATGTGCTGGATTTCGCCCGCGAAGGGTGCCCGACCCACTAGCGTCGGCGGCGGTTCCCCAACCACATGTGCCCGGCGAACCCCACAACCGCCGGGCACGTCGACGCCCCGTCCTGCATGCCCCGCAGGGCGGGGCGTCCGGACATTTTCGGGAGCGTTCCGACGGTGCACGACGCTGCACGACGACGCGGCCGCCGACGGTCGATCGGACGGTCCCCGTGAGTCGCCCGTCAGTCGCTCCTCAGTCGTGCCGGTCAGTCGCGCAGGTCGGCCGGCAGCTGCGTCCGGTCGGTCACGCCGAGCTTGCGGTAGGCCCGGGTCAGGTGCACCTCGACGGTCTTCACCGTGACGTACAGGGCCGCCGCGATCTCCCGGTTCGTCATGCCCTGCGCCGCCAGCCGCGCGACGCGCAGCTCGCTCGCCGTCAGTGCCGCGGTGCCCTCCCGGCGGTGGCGGCGGGGGCGGGCGCCGAGCCCGCGGAGCGAGTCCACCGCGGCGTCGCGCAGGGGACCGGCGCCAGCGCGGTCCGCGAGGTCGAGGCCGACCTCGAGCAGGTCCCGACCGTGCGCACGGCGTCCGGTCGCGGCGAGCTCGCGGCCCAGGGCGACGGCGACCTGCGCCCGCTCGTACCGGTGGTCCGTCGGCTCGACGGTCGCCCACGCCTGCTCGAGCAGGTCGCGTCGCACGGTGCGCTCCTCGGTGACGGTCGCCGCGGCGAGGAGTGCGTCGGCCAGCGGTCGGGCGGCGCCGAACTCCCCGGCCAGCCGCACCGCCTCGGCCGCGACCGCCTGCGCGTCGCCGGACCGGCCCAGGCCGTGCAGGGCGCGGGCCACCAGGGGGCGCCACGGGAGCTGCGCGACACCCGGACCGCCTCGCTCGTCGAGGTGCTCGCCGACGACCTCGAACCACGGCAGTGCGGTGGCTGCGTCGCCACGGGCCAGCGCGAGGCGTCCCAGCCCGAGGCGCACGTAGTCGGCCGGGCCGGCCGCCACGTCGTCGTGCAGGGCCGGTCGGAGCCGGACCAGCTCGTCCCCGGCGCCGGCGCCGCACTGGCCCAGCAACACCTCGGCGAGCAGCGACCACGCGACCGGTACCGCGAGCGGGAGCGCGGCGGCCGCGTGGCGGAGCGCGTCACGCAGCTCGGCCTCCGCCTCGAGCAGGTGGCCGCGGTGGAGCAGCACCGAGCCGCGCAGCAGCAGGGCGATCGCCAGCCCGGACTGCTCGCCCAGCCGCTCGGCTTGGTGCAACAGCTCGGTGGCCGCCGCCTCGGCCGCGACCAGGTCGCCGCACTCGGTCAGCACCATCACGATGTCCGCGCGGCGGTGGATGACGACGTCCCCGTCGCCGAGCCCGGCTCCGCCGCTCTGGACCCAGCCGGTGCGAGCCTCCTCGGCTGCCCGGGCGGCGGGCTCGTTGCGGTGGACGGCGTGCAGCGCCATCGCGCCACGCACGAGGCCGCGGGCGGGGTGCCGCTGCTCGTCGAGCTCGGCCAGCACGGCGGTGCCGAGGTCGTGGGCCTCGCCCGTGCGGCGGGTGACGATGAGGTAGGAGTACTCGTCCACCCGCAGGTCGAGCCGCTCGTCCGCAGCCTCGACCCGTCCGGCGGCGTCGTGGAGGAGGTCGGCGGCCACGTCCGCGACTTCAAGGCCGGCGACCACGTCATCGTGCCGTTCTGCCACTGCGACAACACCTGCCCCCACTGCGCCGGTGTAGGCGAGCGCCCGCGCCAGCGCCCGCACGGCGTCGGACCACCAGGGCTCGCCGCCGCCGAGGTCGACCGCCGTGCGCAGCGTCCCGAGCGCCGACGGCTCGCCGGCGCGCAGCTCTGCGACCCCCAGCCGGAGGTGGAGCTCGCCGTCACGGTGGCCGTCCATGGCCTGGGTCCGGGCCCGGCGCAGGNGCCGCAGCAGCAGCGGTGAGCGTCTCCACCGCCCACGCATCGACGCCGAGCGGCGCGGTGAGGAGGTGGGCAGCGACCCGCTCGACGTCGGCGCCGGCCGCCGCCAGCACCTCGGCGCAGCGCCGGTGCAACCGCTCCACCTCGCCGACCGGCAGGCCGTGCAGCACGGCGGCCGCGAGGATCGGGTGGGCCAGGGCGAGCCGGTCGTCGGCGAGCAGGCCCTCCTGCCGCAGCTCCTCGCAGGCGCTCGCCGCCTCGTCGTGCGGCACGCCGGCGACCTCCGCGACCACCTCCGACGGCGGCTCGGCGTCGAGGACGGCCAGCGCGCGCAGCACCGCCGTGCGGCGGGGATCGTCGCCGCGCGCCAGCACCCGGGCCACGATCTGCGCGGGCGCCACCGCCCGGACCCGACCGGCCGCGTCGTCGTCGGGGTGGACCCCGTCGCGCCGCAGGGTGCTGGCCAGGGCGTGCACGTGGAAGGGGACGCCGCCGGAGGCGTGCTGGCAGGCGGCGACGAACGCGGGAGTCGGATCCTCGGACAGGGCGTCGTGGAGCAGGTCGTGGGTGGCCCGCTCGCTCAGCGGTGCCGGCACCACGTCGACGTACGACGGCGCACGCTGCCAGTCCGCGACCACCCCGGGGCGGGTCGCGCCGAGCAGCAGGACCGGTAGGCCGTCGAGGCGGGCCGCGAGGAACTCCAGGAAGCGCAGCGACGGCTCGTCCGCCCATTGCAGGTCGTCGACGACGAGCGCGACCGGCCCGTCCTCGGCGAGGTTGAAGACCAGCCAGTACAGGCCGTTGAGGACGCCGAACAGGCCGGCGTCGTCGGCCGCCTCCGAGCCGACGACAGGGCCGCGGGCGACCTGTGCTGCGCCGGCGAACCAACGCTCACGCTCGCCGTCGCCGGCCTGCCGCACCAGCCGCTCGAGCAGCTGGCGCACCGCCCCGAGCCCGAAGCCCTGCTCCAGCTCGCTGCACCGCGCCCGCAGCACCCGGAAGCCCGTCAGGTGGAGTGCCGCGTGGTCGAGGAGGGTGGACTTGCCGATGCCCGCCGGGCCGCGCACGAGGACCGCCGTCCCCTCGCCGGCGCGGGCCGCCTCCTGGGCCGCCGCGATCCGGGCGATCTCTGCCTCGCGCTCCAGCGGGACCAGCCGCGGTCGTGTTGGTGAGCCCTCCATGGTGGCAAGGCTAGGAGGAACGCAGAACGTTCGGGTCAGGTTCGGGGTGGTCGGGGGTTGTCGACGGCTGTGCGGTGGCGATGGGGTGGGCCCGGCCGCTGCGGGAGCCCGTGGCGAGGAGGGACCTCGGATGCTGACCAGGACGTTCGCTGCGCTCGTCGCGACCCTGCTGGGCGCGACGCTCGCCGTCGCCGTGCCGGCGACCGCGGTGGCCCCGGCCCCGACCGGAGACCGCGCCGGCTCCGGGACCGGCCCCGGCGTCGTACCAGCGCGGGCGGCACGGGGGCTGCGCGTCGTCGTCTCCCGCCCGGCGGCTGCGGCGAGCCAGGTGCGGGTGACCGTGACCGGTCCACGCCAGGGCGGCAAGGCCTTCCGCAAGGTCGTGCGGCGCACGACCACGTGGGCGAACGTGAAGCCCGGGCGCTACCGCGTCACCGCACGGACGATCCGCCTGCACGACCAGCGGGTGGTGCCCCGGGTCAGCCGGACGACCGTCGTCGTCCCGCGCAACCGGGCGCGACGCTCCGCGACGGTGACCTACCGCGCGCCGAGCTTCTGTGCCCGCACCGGGAGTCGCCTCCACGCCTGGGGCGACAACTCCCAGGGCCAGCTCGGCACCGCCTCCGGCGGTTACTCCACCCGCCCCGTCGCCAACAGGTGGCTGCGCGGCGCGAAGGCCGTGGTCGGCACGCGACTGTCGACGCACGCGCTGTGCGCCGACGGCACCGTGTGGTCGTGGGGACACAACGGCCAGGGCCAGCTCGGCGTCGGCGACACCAAGCGACGCCACTGGCCGGTCCGGGTGCCCGGCCTGACCGGCGTCACCGCGCTCGCGGCGGGGACCGACGCCGTCTACGCCCTGCGCCGCGACGGCTCGGTCTGGGCGTGGGGGAGCGGGCGGTACGGACAGCTCGGCAACGACCGCGCCGGGTTCGGCTACTTCTCCGCCCGGCCGGTGCGCGTCCAGAGCGGGCCGATGGCCGTCAAGCAGGTCGTCGCCGGCGGTTACACCGCCTACGCCCTGACCGAGAGCGGTGCGGTCCTGGTGTGGGGCAACGGCGAGACCGGGCAGCGCGGCAACGGGACGCACGGTGTCACCACCCCCGTGCCGGTCGTCGCCTCCGCCGCCGGCCTGGCGCCCGGGAAGGAGATCGCAGCGGGCTGGTGCACGCTCTACGTCCTCAACCACGGCGCCGAGGCCTACGCCTGGGGCTGCAACAACCAGGGCGAGATCCCGGGGCTGGCGGCGGCCTCCACCTCCTCGCCCCGCCTGTTCGCCGGCGCTGTCAGCCACGTCCGGGCGGGCCGCTCGGCCGGGTTCCACAACGTCGGCGGGGCGTGGCAGTCGTGGGGCTCGGGCCGCCACCACGACACCGGCCGCGACACCGGCGGCACCGTGTCCGGCATCGGCAACATCCCGACCCTGCCCATCGGCGCAGGCTTCGCCTCCGCGGGGTACGGCGGGGTGGCGCTCTCGGGCGGGCAGGTCTACGCCTGGGGCGACCACGGCCGTGGCCAGGTCGGTGACGGCACGCCGGCCACGGGCCCGTCCGCCACCGCGGGCCGCCTCCCGGTCGCGCTCCCGGGGCTCACCTCCGCCAGCGCTGTGGGGGCCGGCGGGTTGAACGGGTACGCGATCGTGCACTGAGCCCCGGGGCGCTCACTCCCCACCGCGCCGCCGCTCGGCTCCGGCCCTGCCGCCCGCCGCGTCGGGCGACGTGTGCCGGCGGCGGTGGTGGGCGGGGTCCGGTCCATGTGCTCTCCGACGACACCCGTCGTCCACCGCCGACGTACCCGCCGGCTCGGCCTGTTCCTCGTGGCCGTCGTGCTCAACGCCGCAGGCTGCCAGGCGCCGGAGGACGAGGCACCGCCCTCAGGCATCGGCAGCAGGTCACCTGCCGACCCGATGACCGGTGAGACCGCGACTGGCGGCCCGAACGCCGGGGCGAGCTCGACGGAGACCTCCTCGCCGACGACGCCGCCGGCGGACGGCCCGCTCGTCGAGGGCGAGGCGCTCACCTACCGCCTCCCGGCCGGGGTGGAGTGGAACACGCCCGCGCTGCTCTACGGGGGCGACCACACCGACGAGCGGACCGGACTGACCTGGCGGGKGCGACTAATCGAGCTCCCGCCGATCGACGGCGGGGTAGGGCCGTCGCTCGACGAGTCCGCCTCCGGGGCGCTCACCGGCGCCGCCGTCGAGTTCGTCGAGAGGGGAGCCAACGTCGTGATCGACGACGTCGAGTGGCTGCCTGCCGGCGTGGACTCACCGTGACCGGCTGAGACCCGGACTCATGCGTTCGGCGCCCGACGCGGCAGGAGCGATTACCAGTGCAGCTGGTCCGCGGCATCGATGAACCGGGGCTCGGCCGCCACGATGCCGCGGCTGCGTGAGGTGTGGTCGTCCCCGGCGTGCAGGACCGGGGCGAAGGCGAGGCGGGTCCGGGCGGCCACGTCAGCCAGCGGCACCGGGCGGACCCGGAACTCGTCCAGCGGGGTGGCCGGGCGGAGCCCGTCGAGGTTCTGGTCGAGCAGGACGACCCGGGTGCGGAGCTCGGCGGTCTCGTCGTCACCCATGACGTAGGCGATGACCTTGGAGTACGCGCGGAGGAGGCGGACGGTCCCGTCCCGGTACGGCGGGTCGTCGTCCGCGAGGACCGGACCGGCGACGATGCTGCCCCGGCCGCCGCGCAGCGTGTCCTGGTGCAGCAGCGCGTCCTCGAGGTCGCCCCACAGGCCGCACATGCGGCTCTGGTTGAAGTCGTCCATCTGCGGCGCGATGTTCGTGTAGGCGAACGACTGGTTGTTGGCCCGGACCGCCTCCTCGTCCGGGCCCCAGACGAGGTCGGCGCGCCGGGCGATGTGCCCGCGGTCGAGATCGTTCTCGCGGTAGGCCTCGTTGCCGACCTGCTGCCCGCGGGGGACCCGTGAACTCCGCGTCGTCGGCGGGCGCCCGGTCGCCGCAGTGACCGCGCGCGGGGGTCGACCGTCCAGCGTCGTACCCCGCCGGCAGCGGCGCTTCGCCGACCGGTGCTGTCTCCTCGCGCATCCCGGACTCCCCGGCTCTCGACGTCGCGCCGGCCGTCCCCGGCCCGACCTCCTCCCATGGTGGGCCGTCCGACGCGGTCGCGGACACCTCAGGTTGGGGGAAAGCCGGGACCGGGCACCGGTTGAGGTGCCTCAGGCGCAGGCGCAGGCTCAGGTCCGCGGGCGCGGCCGGTTCGCGCGCCGCGTCGCGGGCGCGGTGCGGGGATCCTCCGGCCACGGGTGCCGGGGGTAGCGACCGCGCAGGTCGGCGCGGACGGAGGGGTAGCCGGTGTCCCAGAAGGAGTCCAGGTCGGCAGTCACGGCGGCGGGGCGCCGGGCGGGGGAGAGCAGGTGCAGCAGGAGCTGCACCCTGCCGTCGGCGAGGACTGGCACGTCGGTCCAGCCGAAGACCTCCTGGAGGCGTACGGCGAGCACCGGCTGGTCGGCGGAGTAGTCGATCCGTACGGTCGACCCGCTCGGGACCTGCACCCGCGCGGGGGCGAGCTCGTCGAGCCGGCCGGCCTCGGGCCACGGCAGGAGCGCCCGCAACGCGGCAGCGACGTCGATGCGGCGCAGGTCCTCGGCCGAGCGGACGCGCGCCAGCTGGGGGCCGAGCCACGCATCGAGGTCCTCGGTCAGGGCCGCGTCGCCCACGTCGGGCCACGGTGCGCCGAACGCGCGGTGCAGGAAGTCGAGGCGGGCACGCAGGGCGGTGGCCGCGTCGGACCAGGTCAGCAGCGAGAGTCCCTCCTCGCTGAGGGCGCCGCGGATCGCCTCGGTCACGGCCTGCGTCGGAGGATCGCCGAGGGGGAGCGAGCTGAGCTCGATCGCGCCCAGCAGGGTGCGGCGCCGGGCGAGCACCCGCCCGTCGGTCCAGCTGACCTCGTCCACCTCCCGCCACCGCGACCCCGCAGCCTCCAGGGCCAGGTCCTCCGTCAGTGGTGCCGCAGTGCGGATCCTGGCCTCGCGCTCCCCGGGGCGCCGGTCTGCGTCGCCGACCGCGAGCCACTCCAGCCCGGCCAGCGGTCCGGGGTCGCGGGGGTCGAGCGCCGCGCCGGTGCCGGACGCCATCAGGTAGGCAGAGGTGCCGGGGCGCTTGCGGGCGATCCGGTCCGGGTGGGCGAGGGCCACGACGAGGCCGACCGCCACGTCGTCGGTGAGCGCCCGGCCGCGGTCCGGGGCCCTGTCCGGGGCGCTGTCCGGGGCCGGGGTGTCGTGGCCCTCGACGACCTGCCGCAGCCGGGTGACCTGGGCGCGCCACGCACCAGCCCGGTGGCCGGCGCGCAGCGAGCGGAGCGCAGCGACCAGGTCGGCGCCCGGGGCGCGCACGTCCTCGCTGAGCATCGCGACGACCTCCGCGGCCCGCCGCGCGCCGACGAGCCCGGCGCCGTCGACGAGGGCGCGCGCCAGCCGGGGGTCGGTGGGCACGCCCGCGATCAGCCGGCCGCGCGGCGTCGTCCTCCCGTCCTCGGTCATGGCGCCGATGTCGACGAGCACCTGCCTGGCCGCCGCGAGCGCGTGCGGTGGGGGTTGGTCGAGGAGTGCGAGGTCCCGCACGTCGTGGATGCCCCAGCAGGCCACCTCGAGCGCGAAGGCGGTCAGGTCCGCGGTCGCGATCTCGGGCTCGGGACGGGCGGGCAGGTGGGCGTGCTCGGCCTCCGACCAGCACCGCAGCACCGCGCCCGGTCCCAGCCGCCCAGCACGTCCGGCCCGCTGGTCGGCGGATGCCCGGCTCACCGCGACGGTGACCAGCGACGCCAGGCCGCGCCGGTGGTCGGTGCGGGGCTCGCGGGAGAAGCCGGCATCCACCACGACGCGGACGCCGGGCACCGTCAGCGACGACTCGGCGACGGCGGTCGACACGACGACGCGACGGCGCGGTCCCTCGCGGAGCGCGCGGTCCTGGTCGGCCCCGGGGAGCCGCCCGTGCAGGGCGTGCACGTCCGCGTCGAGGCCCACCAGCCGTCGTACCGTGGCGTCGACCTCGGCCACGCCCGGCACGAACACGAGGACGTCACCCGCGTGCTCGGCGAGCGCACGCCGCACCGTCGCCGCGACGTGGTCGTGGAAGGCCGGGGTGATCCCGCGGTCGTCGGTGCGGCGCACGCCTGCCGGCGGGGGACACCACACCTCCTGGACCGGGTGGAGGGCGCCCGGGACGCTGACCACCGGGGCGCCACCCAGGAGCCGTGCTGTCTTCTCGGCCTCGATGGTGGCCGACATCGCGACGAGGGCGAGGTCGTCGCGCAGGTTCGCGCGGACGTCGAGGATCAGCGCCAGCGTCAGGTCGGCGTCGAGGTGGCGTTCGTGCACCTCGTCGAGGACGACGGCGCCGACGCCGGCCAGCTCGGGGTCGTGCTGGATGCGCCGCAGGAGCAGGCCCGTTGTCACCACCTCGACCCGGGTGTCCCGGCCGGAGCGGCGGTCCCCGCGTACGGCGTACCCGACCGTCTCGCCGACGGGCTCACCGAGGAGGTGGGCCAGTCGGCGGGCTGCCGCGCGGGCTGCGATGCGGCTGGGCTGGGTGACGACGACCCGGCCGGGCACGACGCCGGCGACCGCGGGCGGGACGAGCGTCGTCTTGCCGGTGCCGGGTGGTGCGTGGACGACCGCGACCCCGTGGCCGCGGAGCGCGTCGGTGACGGCGGCCAGGCCTGCGGTGACGGGGAGGTCCGGCGGCGCGGCGAGCAGGCTGCGCAGCGGGTCGGACACCCCAGCAGTGTGCCGGACCCGCCTCCTGGGGCGACGCCCGCCATGGTGACCCGCCTCGGACTGCATCCAGGGGTTCCACCTCGTGGGCGAAGGATCATAGTGCTATCCTTCGTTGTCGGAGGTGTCGGTGGTGGCTCGGTGGGAACGCGTGCAGGTCGAACCCGACTACGCCGCGACGTCGAGGGCTGAACGTCGCGGCGGCAGCTACCTGCGCTACCACCCGGACGAGCTCGCCCCGTGCGGCGCCCCTGCCCGCAACGAGCTCAGCAGCCACGTCGTCGAGCACGCCGCGGACACCACCACGGCGCTGCAGCGACTCGGGGACCGGCTACGGGCGAACCCGTTCCGGGTGCTGTACACGACGGCGCTGCGCTCGGAGTCGATCTCGTCGTCGTTCATCGAAGGCATCCACGCCACCGCGCGAGACGTCGCCTTCGCCCACCTCCGGGCCCGTGACGAGTCCCTCCGCGCCGATGGCTCCTCGGCCCACGTGGGGCAGCAGGTCACGAAGAACGCGCGGGCCATGGAGCGAGCCGTCGAGCTCCTCGGGGCGGGCCCGTGGAGGCACGAGCACATCTGGGACATCCACCAGGCTCTACTGCCCTGGCAGCGACGGGGCTACCGGCAGACCCAGGTGTGGGTCGGCGGGACGACGGCTCTCACCGCCGACTACGCGGCTCCGCCCCACCAGGAGGTCCACGCCTACGTCGATGACCTGCTCGGCTACGTCAACACCTCGGGCGACCTGCCAGTCGTCGCGGCGGCGCTGGTGCACGCGCAGTTCGAGACGATCCACCCGTTCGAGGACGGCAACGGTCGTGTAGGCCGCGCCCTGGTGCACGGCGTCTTCAAGCGCGCCGGCCTCGTCGACGGGGGAGTCGCGCCCCTGTCGACCGCCCTCCGTGAGGACCGTGACGGGTACGTGGAGGCGTTGACGCGCTACCGCTACGACGGTCGCAGCCGGAAGGTCCGGCAGCAGGCCCTGGACGGCTTCGTGGACCGGTTCCTGGACTACCTCGACACGGCGGTCGCAGCAGCCGACCGGTTCGTCGACGCTGCCCTCGCGCTGCACGGGCGGTGGCGGACCGTGGTCGCGGGGACCCGGGCCGACGGCGTGCTCCACAAGGCGCTCGACGTGGTGGTCGACTATCCGGTGCTGACGACCCGACTCCTCGCGGAGCAGCTCGACGTGACCCCGCGCCGGGGCGAGGACCTCGTCAAGCAGCTCGTCCGGGCCGGCATCGTCAGGCCCGGCACCGGCAAGTACCGCCGGGCCGCGGTCTACCAGTCCGACGCGATCCTCGACCTGCTCGACCTCGGCGCCGAGGCCACGCCGACGACGACGCACCCTGCCCTCGCGATGCAGGCCTCGGAGCCGCTCGTGCAGCGTTGCGGTGGCCCGACTGCCCACGGAACCTGCCAGAACCGGGTCACGGAGCGGGGGGAGCGGTGCTGGCGGCACCGCACCTGAGCAGCGCTCGCCCGGCCTGTCCGGCGACCGCAGGCCACGACCGCTCGCTGAGACCATCAGGAGTCGAGGCACACGGGATGGCACGTGCGTCGCATGACATCGAAGACCAGAACAGCCTCCGAGCCGCGTCTCCGCTGCTCAGAGGCTGKTTCCTGCTGGTGGGCGATACTGGGTTTGAACCAGTGACCTCTTCCGTGTCAAGGAAGCGCGCTACCGCTGCGCCAATCGCCCCTGTGGAGTTGTTACGTGGAGGTGGGTACGGGATTTGAACCCGTGTACACGGATTTGCAGTCCGTTGCCTCGCCTCTCGGCCAACCCACCGCGAAGGCCCGACCTACTGACCTGGTCAGCCAGTGGGTCTGACCTCTCCGAGCGGACGACGAGGCTCGAACTCGCGACCTCAACCTTGGCAAGGTTGCGCTCTACCAACTGAGCTACGTCCGCATCACACTTCCTCGCCGGCCTTTCGGCCCGCTTGGCGGTGCGGTTGAGAACATTAGCGGATCCGGGGAACGGCGCCAAAACGGGGGGTCCCCTTGGGCATGTCGTGGGGTCCCGGAGGGCCTCCGGCGAGCGTGGATCCACCCCTAGGGTGGGGGCATGCGCGCGTGGATCAACGGCCAGCTGCTGACCGACCCGAAGGCGCCGGCGGTGCCGGTGACCGACCACGGGCTGACCGTCGGGGACGCCGTGTTCGAGGCCGTGAAGGTCGTCGGGGGAGAGCCGTTCGCCCTGCAGCGCCACCTCGACCGGCTCGAGCGGTCGGCGGAGGGCCTGGGCCTGGTCGGCCTCGACCTCGCCGACGTACGACGAGGGGTCGCTGCCGTCCTGGAGGGCGACCCGCTGCCCCTGGGTCGGCTCCGGATCACCGTCACCGGCGGCAACGCGCCGCTGGGCAGCGGGCGGGGCAACGACCCGCTGACGGTGATCGTCGTTGCCAGCCCGATGGAGCCGGCGCCCGAGACCACCGCGGTGATCACCGTGCCGTGGCCGCGCAACGAGCGCGGCGCGCTGGCCGGGCTGAAGACGACGTCCTACGGGGAGAACGTGGTGGCGCTGGCCCGGGCGCAGGCGGCGGGTGCGAGCGAGGCGGTGTTCGCGAACCTCGCCGGCCACCTGTGCGAGGGCACCGGCACCAACGTCTTCTACGTGGTCGACGGGCAGGTGCGCACCCCGACGCTGGCGAGCGGCTGCCTGGCCGGGGTGACCCGGGCGCTGCTGATCGAGTGGTTCGGTGCGACCGAGGTCGACGAGCCGATCGAGGTCGCGGCCGGCGCGGACGAGGTCTTCCTGGTCTCGACCACCCGCGACGTGCAGGGCGTGCACCGGTGGGACCACCGCGAGCTCGCGGCGCCGGGCCCGGTCACCCGCGCCGCCGCGCAGGCGTGGCGGGACAACGAGGCGTCCCTCATCGGGTTCGATCGCTGACGACGACCAGGTCGACCCCGTCACCGATCCGGTAGGGGTTGGTCGCGAGCAGGGCGCCGAGCGCCTTGCGCATCCGGGAGACCTCGGCGCGCACCGTCACCTGGTGCTCCCCGTCGCCGTACAGGCGGTGGCTGAGCGCGCCGGCAGTCAGGCCGCCGCGGCCGGCCTCGGCCAGGGCGGCGAGCACCTCGGCGTGCCGCGGCGACAGGGCGACCCGCCACGGCGCCTCCGCGCCGCGGACCTCGAGGGTCGCCGGGGTCGCGGTGAGGTCGAGGGTCGCCTGCAGCACGGTCTCCGCGGCTGACGGCCGGATCAGCCAGCCACCGCGGAGTCGCTCGGGCAGGCACAGCCCGAGGCCGGGGACGGCGAGCGCCCGGTCCGGGCGCGGCGCCTCGACCCGGTCCCGCACGGCCACGCCCTGGTGGGCGGCGACCCAGCCGTGGTCGTCGACGACCAGCAGCGGGCCGTTGGCGGTCCGCCGCAGCTGCTCGAGGCGCTCCTCGTGGTGGCGCCACAGGCGCGCCTCCGCGAGGCGGACCGACGCGGTCACCAGGGCCTCGATCGCCGGGTGCAAGGTGAGCGCCGGTCCGCTGACGTCGACGATGCCGAGCAGCGAGCCGTCGATCGGGTCGTGGATGGGGGAGGCGGTGCAGTACCAGGGCACCTGGGCGTTCTCGAAGTGCTCGGCCGAGAACAGCTGGACCGGCGCGCCCTCCGCGAGCGCGGTGCCGATCGCGTTCGTGCCGACGGCCTCCTCGGCCCAGTGGGCGCCCTCGGCGAAGCCCAGCCCGTCGGCCTGCCGCTTCACCCGCGGCGACCCGCTGCGCCACAGCACGATGCCGTCGGCGTCGGCGACCACCACGAGGTAGTTCGACGCGTCGGCCGCGCTCAGCAGCAGCTCGCGGATCTCGTCGATCACCAGCCCCAGCCGCGACCGGCGCCGACGCTCGTCGACGTCCGCGGGAGGCAGCGGGTCGCGCCCGTTGCGGCCGTCGGGGTCGATCCCGAGGTCCAGCACCCGGGTCCACGACCTCGCCACGACCGCGCGTGGACGCTCCGGCGGCGCGGAGCCGGAGAGCACCGCGTCGTGGATCCGGACCAGCGCGCGGGCCCGCATCGCGAGGTCGTGCGTGGCCATGCCCCTCACCCTAGGTCCGGGATGTGACGAGGACCACATGCAACATCGTGCAACGGTTCCGACCGGGCGGCAGCGCGGCGTCTCATTCTGGGCATGACCCAGCTCGACGAACGGCCCGCCGCGGGCGACGACGCCGCCGACATCTCGGCGCCGACCGACTTCATGGCCGCCCCCGCGGCCGCCACGACCGACACCGCCGACCCGGCCAGCGCCTGGCTCGCGGCCTTCGAGGACGCCCTCACCGCCCGCGACGTGTCCCGGGCAGCCGGCCTCTTCGCCGCGACCAGCTTCTGGCGCGACCTGGTCTCCTTCACCTGGAACATCACGACCGTCGAGAACCCCGACGGCGTCGCGGACCTCCTCGGCGCCAACCTCGACCGCGTGGACCCGTCCGGCTTCCGGCTCAGCGAGCCGGCCACCACCGAGGACGGGGTCACGACCGCATGGTTCGAGTTCGAGACCGCCGTGGGCCGCGGCCGCGGCCTGGCCCGCATCATCGACGAGGACGGGCCGAAGGCGTGGACCTTCCTCACCACCATGCATGAGCTCAAGGGCCACGAGGAGCCCCGCGGCGTACGACGCCCGATGGGTGCCGAGCACGGCGCGAACAGGAGCCGGGTGACCTGGCTCGAGAAGCGGCAGGCCGAGGACGCCGCGCTCGGGGCGGAGGCCCAGCCCTACGTCCTGGTGGTCGGCGGCGGACAGGGTGGCATCGCGCTCGGCGCCCGGCTGCGCCAGCTCGGCGTCCCGTCCCTCGTCATCGACAAGCACCCCCGCCCCGGCGACCAGTGGCGCAAGCGCTACAAGTCGCTGTGCCTGCACGACCCGGTCTGGTACGACCACCTGCCCTACCTGAAGTTCCCCGACAACTGGCCGGTGTTCGCGCCCAAGGACAAGGTCGGCGACTGGCTCGAGTTCTACACCCGGGTCATGGAGGTGCCGTACTGGTCGAGCACGGTCGCCACGAAGGCGTCCTACGACGAGGCGACGGGGGAGTGGACCGTCGAGGTCGAGCGCGAGGGGATGCCGCTGGTCCTGCGCCCGACCCACCTGGTCCTGGCCACCGGGATGTCCGGCAAGCCCAACATCCCCGACATCCCCGGGATGGACGTCTTCCGTGGCGAGCAGCACCACTCCTCGCAACACCCCGGCCCGGACGCCTACGCCGGCAAGAAGGTCGTCGTCATCGGCAGCAACAACTCCGCCTTCGACATCTGCGGGGCGCTGTGGGAGCACGACGCCGACGTCACCATGGTCCAGCGGTCCTCGACGCACATCGTCAAGAGCGACACCCTGATGGACATCGGGCTCGGCGACCTCTACTCCGAGCGTGCCCTCGCGGCCGGGGTGACCACCGAGAAGGCGGACCTCATCTTCGCCTCGCTGCCGTACCGGATCATGCACGAGTTCCAGAAGCCGCTCTACGACCAGATGCGCGAGCGCGACCGGGAGTTCTACGACCGGATGGAGGCCGCCGGCTTCGACCTCGACTGGGGCGACGACGGGTCCGGGCTGTTCATGAAGTACCTCCGGCGCGGGTCGGGCTACTACATCGACGTCGGTGCCGCCGAGCTGGTGGCCGACGGCGAGGTGAAGCTCGCCAAGGGCCAGGTCGACCACCTGACCGAGACCTCCGTCGTGCTCGCCGACGGCACCGAGCTCGAGGCCGACCTCGTCGTCTACGCGACCGGCTACGGGTCGATGAACGGCTGGGCGGCGGACCTGATCAGCCAGGAGGTCGCCGACCGGGTCGGCAAGGTCTGGGGGCTGGGCTCCGACACCACCAAGGACCCCGGCCCGTGGGAGGGCGAGCAGCGCAACATGTGGAAGCCCACCCAGCAGGAGAACCTCTGGTTCCACGGCGGCAACCTGCACCAGTCACGCCACTACTCGCTCTACCTGGCGCTGCAGCTGAAGGCCCGCCACGTCGGCATCGACACCCCGGTCTACCGCCTGCAGGAGGTGCACCACCTCGGGTGACCCCTCCCGATGTGAACGCCGCCGCGACATGCGTTAGAGTCTCCGATCGCGGTCCCCCGTGGGGCCGGGTCCGGGCGATTGGCGCAGTGGTAGCGCGCTTCGTTCACACCGAAGAGGTCACTGGTTCGAACCCAGTATCGCCCACCGAGACATGCGAGAGCCGCGCCCCAGGGCGCGGCTCTCGTCGTTTCCCCCGCCGTCGCCCCACGCTCCGCCGCTAGGCTCCGCAGGCGACCCGACGAGCACCGGAGGTGGCCATGGCGCGGTGGCGACGACGCCGCACGAAGCAGGGCAGGAAGAAGCGCGACCACTGCGACAGCGCCTGCGACGTCGCCGAGTGCGGCGACTGCAGCCCCTTCCTGGTCAGCCTCGTCGTCGCCTCGGTCGCGGGCTACCGGTCCACCCCGCCCGTCGCGGACGGGTCCCGGCTGTCGCGGTCCCTGCTCCGGCTGGTCCGCTCCTACCAGCTCAACGTCTCCGCCCACCGCCCGGCGGTCTGCAACCTCACGCCGACCTGCTCGAACTACGCCGCGGCTGCGATCCGTGCGCGCGGCGTGGCCGCCCTGCCCGACGTACGACGGCGCCTGCGCCGCTGCGGCGAGGCCGCTCGCGGCTGACCGGAGGTCCGCGGCGGGAATCGGCTGCGTGCGGCGTGCCGGCGGCCGATACGATCGAGGTCGCGTCCGCACCGGGCGCGTCACCCCTGCCGAAGGAGCTCCTCCGTGTCCGACATCAAGGTCGTCGTCATCACCCCTGACGCACGTCAGGAGTCGACGGTGACGGAGGGCACGAAGGCCTGGGAGCTGTTCAGGGACGACGCCGACGTCATCGCCGCGCGCGTCGGCGGCCAGCTCAAGGACCTGTCCTACGCGCTGGCCGACGGCGACGAGGTCGAGGGCGTGGCCATCGGCAGCCCGGACGGCCTCGACATCCTGCGCCACTCGACCGCGCACGTGCTGGCCCAGGCCGTGCAGCAGCTCTTCCCCGAGGCCAGGCTCGGCATCGGCCCGCCGATCCAGGACGGCTTCTACTACGACTTCGACGTCCCGGTGCCCTTCGTGCCCGAGGACCTCGCCAGGCTCGAGTCCGCGATGCGCAAGATCATCAAGGAGAACCAGCGCTTCGAGCGTCGGGTCACCACCGACGAGGACGCGCTGGTCGAGCTCGCCGACGAGCCGTACAAGGTCGAGCTGATCGGCCTCAAGGGCAACGCGGGTGAGGCCGCCGAGGGTGCCTCGGCCGAGGTCGGCGCCGGCGAGCTCACGATCTACGACAACATCAACCGCAAGGGCGAGGTCGCCTGGAAGGACCTCTGCCGCGGTCCCCACCTGCCGACCACCAAGCGGATCCCCGCCTTCAAGCTGATGCGCAGCGCCGCGGCGTACTGGCGCGGCGACGAGAAGAACAAGCAGCTCCAGCGCATCTACGGCACCGCGTGGCCGAGCAAGGAGGAGCTGGACGCGCACCTGCACCGCATCGAGGAGGCCGAGCGGCGCGACCACCGCAAGCTCGGCCGCGAGCTCGACCTGTTCTCGTTCCCGGACGAGATCGGCTCCGGCCTGCCGGTGTTCCACCCCAAGGGTGGTGTGATCAAGCGGGAGATGGAGGACTACGTCCGCCGCCGCCACATCGAGGAGGGCTTCTCCTACGTCGGCACCCCGCACATCACCAAGGATGGCCTGTTCCACACCTCGGGCCACCTGCCGTACTACGCCGACACGATGTTCCCGCCGATGGAGTTCGAGGGCACGAACTACCAGCTCAAGGCGATGAACTGCCCGATGCACAACCTGATCTTCAGCAGCCGCGGCCGCTCGTACCGCGAGCTCCCGCTGCGGCTGTTCGAGTTCGGGAGCGTCTACCGCTACGAGAAGTCCGGCGTCATCCACGGCCTCACCCGGGTCCGCGGCTTCGCCCAGGACGACTCGCACTCCTACTGCACCCCCGAGCAGGCCCCGGCCGAGGTCAAGCACCTGCTCGGCTTCATGCTCGGCGTGCTCAAGGACTTCGGCCTCGACGACTTCTACCTCGAGCTGTCGACCCGCGACGACGCCAAGCCGGACAAGTTCGTCGGCTCCGACGAGGACTGGGCGACCGCCACCAAGGTGCTCGAGGACGTCGCGGCGGAGACCGGCCTCGACCTCGTGCCCGACCCCGGCGGCGCCGCGTTCTACGGCCCCAAGATCTCCGTGCAGGCCAAGGACGCGATCGGCCGCACCTGGCAGATGGGCACCGTCCAGTACGACTTCAACCAGCCGGCACGCTTCGGCCTGGAGTACACCGCGCCCGACGGCTCCAAGCAGCAGCCGGTGATGATCCACTCCGCGAAGTTCGGCTCCATCGAGCGCTTCCTCGGCGTGCTCGTCGAGCACTACGCCGGTGCCTTCCCTCCGTGGCTGGCCCCGGTCCAGGTGCAGGGCATCCCCGTGGCCGACGCCTTCACCGACTACCTCTACGAGGTGGCCGGCCAGCTCAGGGCGCGCGGCATCCGGGTCGAGGTCGACGAGTCCGACGACCGCTTCCAGAAGAAGATCCGCAACGCCCAGCTGCAGAAGATCCCGTTCATGCTCATCGCCGGTGGCGAGGACGTGGAGAAGGGCGCAGTCAGCTTCCGCTACCGCGACGGCCGCCAGGAGAACGGCGTGCCGGTGGCCGAGGCGATCGAGCGCATCGTCGCGGCGGTCGAGTCGCGCGAGCAGGTCTGAGGCGCGCCATGAGGCGGGGGGCAGCGGTCGTCGTGCTCGGCCTGCTGCTGCCTGCCCTCGTGGCGTGCAGCGGGTCCGACAGCCCGAGCGGGGCACCGCCGCGCCCGCCGGTCCCGACCACGGCCAGCGCGACGCCGACCCAGGAGGGCAAGCCGGGCGGGGACGCCGGCGACCCCGGTGCCGACGCCAACGACCTCGCCAAGGCCGCCGAGGAGCTGGCCCGGCAGGGGGACCAGCCGACCGGCGACATCGCCCCGCGCGACGGCGAGGTGCTCGGCGGCGACGTGAGCTGGCCGCAGTGCCCCAAGGGCATGGGCATCCCGGAGAAGCAGGGCAAGGGCCTGCCGATGCCGCTGCCCGAGGCGGAGTTCGTCGTGCTCGGCCTGACCAACGGCCCCGGCTTCACCCGCAACCCCTGCCTCGCCGACCAGGTGCAGTGGGCCAAGGACAACGACGTGCTCGTGTCCGTCTACGCCGTCTCGAGCTTCCCCGACAAGGCCACGCTCGACGACTACGGCTCCGACGGCCCGTACGACGCCTCCAACCGCCTCGGCCGGCTGCGCAACGTCGGCTACCAGCAGGCCCGCTTCAACATCGGCACCATGGGCACGACCGGCCTGCTGAGCCCGATCGTGTGGATCGACGTCGAGCCGGTGCCGACCTTCGAGTGGAGCTCGGACCTGCGCGCCAACGCCGCCGTCATCGAGGGCGTCGCCCGCGGCTACACCGACGCCGGCTACCGCATCGGCGTCTACTCGACCCCGCTGCTCTACCGCCAGGTGGTCGGCGACCTCTCGCTCGGCGGCATCCCCGAGTGGCGGGCCGCGGGCCAGACCTCGCGTGCCGAGGCGCTCAACCGCTGCGGTCCCGACTGGTCGATCCAGGGCGGCCCCGCGGTCATGGGCCAGTGGGTCGAGGACCAGCGCGACAAGAACGTCACCTGCCCCGGCATCTCCGCCGACCTCGGCCAGTGGTTCCACCGGTTCACGTGAGAAGGTTTGGCAATGAGCTCGGAGAGTGGTGAGCTGCTCGACGGTCGCCGTCGACGCTGGCAGGAGCACAACCAGGTCCGCCGCCAGGTCATCATCGACGCCGCCATCGCCGTCCTGGAGCGCCAGGCGCCCGGCGAGGAGTACCAGGTGCAGGCCGTCGCCGACGAGGCCAAGATGAGCCGCACCGTCATCTACCGGCACTTCGCCGACCGCTCCGACCTCGACCGGGCCGTGCAGGCCCAGGTCTGCGAGGACGTCGGCAACCAGCTCCTGCCCGCGCTGTCGTACGACGGCACCCCGGACCAGATCGTCCGCGGCATCGTCGCCAGCTTCGTGCGCTGGGCCGAGGCGCACCCGTCGCTGTACTGGTTCGCCGAGCGCGACCTCGCCGGCTGGGGCCCCAGCCCGCTCGGCCTGGCGGTGCAGCAGGTCGCCGGGACCATCGAGGAGATCATGACGACCGTCGTCGCGGCGCTCGGGGTCGAGCTCTCGGACGACGACCGTGCGGCGCTCGACCCGTGGGTCTTCGGGATGATCGGCGCCGTCTTCTCCGCCGTGCGCCGCTGGCTCGAGCGCGAGCCGCGCCAGCCCGGCACGGAGGCCTGCATCGACATCCTCGCGGACTCGATCTGGATGCAGGTCAACGGCATGGCGACCGCGCGCGGCCTCAACCTGCCCGACCTGCCCATCTCCGACCTGCTGCAGATGCTCCAGCCTGCGGCGACCGACGACCAGTGAGGGACCACGTGGCCGACCCGGACGGGCTCGAGCGGCTCTGGACGCCGCACCGCATGTCGTACGTGCGCGGGGAGGAGGAGACCGAGCAGCCGGCCCACGCAGAGCCGCGCCCGGCCTGCCCCTTCTGCCGGATCACCCGTGACCCGGCGACCTCGACCGACGACGACCTGGTGGTGGTGCGGGGCGAGACGACGTACGTCGTGCTCAACCTCTACCCCTACAACCCCGGCCACCTGATGGTGCTGCCCTACCGCCACGTCGCGGACTACACCGACCTCGACGACGCCGAGACCGACGAGCTCACGGCGATGACCAAGTCCGCGCTGCGCACGATCCGCGCCGTCTCGCAGCCACACGCCTTCAACGTCGGGCTGAACCTCGGGGGAGCGGCGGGCGGCTCGCTGTCCGGTCACCTGCACCAGCACGTCGTGCCCCGGTGGTCCGGCGACGCGAACTTCATGACCGTCATCGCGGGCACCAAGACCCTCCCGCAGCTGCTCGGGGACACCCGCGACCTGCTCGCGGCCCACTGGCAGTAGTAGGTTCTCGCCCCGTGTTGGATCGGTTCAAGGAGTTCTGGGCGGGCACGGTGCTGCACCCCGTCGTGCGGCTGTTCATCCGGCTGGGCATCAGCCCGGACGCGGTGACCCTCGTCGGGACCCTCGGCGTGGCCGCGGGTGCCCTCGTCTTCTTCCCGCAGGGCGAGCTGCTGATCGGCGTGCTGTTCATCACGGCGTTCGTCTTCAGCGACCTCATCGACGGGCGGATGGCCCGCGAGACCGGGCGGGTGTCGAAGTTCGGCGCCTTCTGGGACTCCACGCTGGACCGGATCGGCGACGGTGCCATCTTCGGCGGCCTGGCGCTCTACTTCGCCGGCACCGGCGAGGACCAGGGCGACAGCTACCTCTACCTGTGCGTCACCCTGTGGTGCCTGGTGATGGGATCCGTCACGTCGTACGCGCGTGCCCGGGCCGAGTCCCTCGGCATGGACGCCAAGGGCGGCATCGCCGAGCGCGCCGACCGGCTCGTGTCGATCCTCGTGATGACCGGCCTCTCGGCGATCTTCGACCTGCCGATCCTCATGTACGTCACCCTCTGGGCCCTCGCGGTCGCCAGCACCTACACGGTCGTCTTCCGGGTCCTGAAGGTCCGTCGGCAGGCGCTGGCCGCCGACGCGGGCGCCGCCGGGTCCACGGGTCAGCCTGAGGCGTAGGTCACGTCCTGCTCGCCGTAGGATCGACGGCATGAGCGAGCAGGTAGAGCCCACTTCTGGGCAGGGCACCACCCGGGTCAAGCGCGGCATGGCCGAGATGCTCAAGGGTGGCGTCATCATGGACGTGGTCACGCCCGAGCAGGCGAAGATCGCCGAGGACGCCGGGGCGGTGGCGGTGATGGCCCTGGAGCGGGTGCCTGCCGACATCCGTGCCCAGGGCGGGGTGTCGCGGATGAGCGACCCCGACATGATCGACGGGATCATCTCCGCGGTCTCGATCCCGGTGATGGCCAAGGCACGGATCGGGCACTTCGCCGAGGCGCAGGTGCTGCAGTCCCTGGGCGTCGACTACATCGACGAGTCGGAGGTGCTGACCCCGGCCGACTACGCCAACCACATCGACAAGTGGGCCTTCACGGTCCCGTTCGTGTGCGGTGCGACCAACCTGGGCGAGGCGCTGCGCCGGATCACCGAGGGTGCGGCGATGATCCGCTCCAAGGGTGAGGCCGGCACCGGTGACGTCTCCAACGCGGTGACCCACATGCGGACCATCCGCGCCGAAATGCGGAAGCTGACGGTGCTCTCCGACGACGAGCTGTACGTCGCGGCCAAGGAGCTGCAGGCGCCGTACGAGCTGGTCGCGGAGGTCGCGCGGACCGGCAAGCTGCCGGTCGTGCTGTTCACCGCCGGCGGCATCGCGACCCCCGCGGACGCAGCGATGATGATGCAGCTCGGCGCCGAGGGCGTCTTCGTCGGCTCGGGCATCTTCAAGTCCGGCAACCCCGCCCAGCGGGCCGAGGCGATCGTGAAGGCCACGACCTTCTACGACGACCCCGACGTCATCGCGAAGGTCTCCCGCGGCCTCGGCGAGGCGATGGTCGGCATCAACGTCGACGAGCTCCCGCAGCACCACCGCCTGGAGACCCGCGGCTGGTGACCCGCAACACCTGACTACGCGGGCCCCCCGCCCGCGTGATCCATCGGAACCATGGTCTTGACGAGTCGGGACCATGGTTCCGTCTTTTTGCAGGCCAATGTCCCGATTCGCCCACGCGCCCGTCGCCGCGCATGGTCCTCTTCCGTTCTGGCTTCCACCGGGCGCTCCCGCCCCGGAAGTCAATCCCTCACAAACAACAGAGCCAGACCTGGGGACAACACAGGGCATGGGGACTGGAGACATCATGAAGAAGACGACGAAGGGCGCACTCGCCGCCGGCGCGGCGGCCGTGCTGCTCATGGGTGGCGCGGGCACCCTCGCTTACTGGTCGGCCGACGCGGACGTCGACGGCGTCCAGGTCACGGCCGGCGAGCTCAAGATCATCAACGACAACTGCGGCGGCGACGTCTGGAACTTCGACGGTGGCGAGGACGTGGCCGACAAGGTCTACACCGCGGGCGACCTGATCGTCCCCGGCGACGTCCTCACCAAGGAGTGCTCGTTCGAGATCCAGGCCACCGGTGAGCACCTGCGGGCCGAGGTCGAGCTGAGCAACCCGGCGCTCTCCGGGGATCTTGCATCGGCGCTGACGCTCGTCGACTCGTTCCAGGTCGACGGTGTCGACCTGGACGAGACGGACATCACCGAGGCGAACGACGGCGACGTCGTCGACGTCACCATTTCGGTGACCTTCAACGGCTCGTCCGACAACACCACGCAGACGCTCTCCGGAGCGCTGTCCGCGTTCGAGATCGGTCTGACGCAGGTCCACGACTGATCGCTGATCGAAGAGCTCAACGGTGTTCCTCTCGGCCCGGGCTGCGCTCGGGTGGGTCGGCCAGGTCGTCGCCTGGCTGGTCATCCTGTGTGTGGTGGTCGTGCTGGCGGTCGCGGTCGTCGTACCGCGACTCGCCGGCGCGACCCCGTACACGGTGCTCAGCGGGTCGATGCAACCGACCTATCCGCCGGGTTCACTCGCGGTGGTCAAGCCTGTTGAGTTCGACAGCATCGGACTGGGCCAGGTCATCACGTTCCAGCGCGACTCCGGCAAGGCGGCGGTGGTGACGCACCGGGTGGTCGGTGAAGCCAGGCGGTTCGACGGCCAGCGGGTGCTGGTCACGCAGGGCGACGCGAACGAGTCGCCCGACGAGCGGCGCGTCCAGCCCGAGCAGGTCAGGGGAGAGGTCTGGTACTCCGTGCCCTACCTCGGCCACCTGAACAGTGCCCTCACCGGCCAGCAGCGCCAGTGGGCGGTGGTCGGGGTGGCGGCCCTCCTCATCGGCTACGCAGCGTTCATGTTCGCCGGGGCCGTGCGAGAGCGGTTCTCGCGTCGGAGGCTCACGCGGAGCGCGCCGGAGCCTGCCGACGCCGAGCGGAATCGGCTCGAGCAGTCCGCACCACCGGCCGAGCCGGCACCCGACGGTCAGCGCCGCCTGGCGCTGGCGTCCGGGGGAGCGGTGCTCCTCATCCTCACCCTGGTCCTCCTCCGGACCAGGCCCACCCACCAGACAGGGGACCAGACGACGTGATCCGCCGCATCGGAGCCTCGACGATCGCCGCCACCGCGGCGGTCGCGGTCGGCGCTGCCCCGGCACACGCCGACGACGAGCTCGGCCTCAGCCGGGACGGCGTCACGTGGACCACCGCACTCGTCGACCCGCTGTTCGACGCGGGCTTCCGCTTCGTCCCGGGTGACGCCGAGGTCCGTTCGTTCCGCGTCCGCAACGACGGGCCGTCGGACGGCGTGCTCACGGTGGACGTGCTGAGCGAGGACCCCACCGGGTTCCTGTCTTCCGGTGACCTGACCCTCGAGGCCCGTGTCGGTGGCGGCCCGTGGGTCGCGGTGGCGCCCGGCTCCAACCGGGTGGTCGCCGAGCTCGAGGTTCCCGACGGCGCGCGGTCCCGGGTCGACGTCCGGGCCACTGTCGCGTGGGAGTCGACCCGCGAGGCGGAGAGCGTGCCGTTCAGCATCCGGCTCACGCTCTCCGAGGACGGGGAGGTGGCCGGCGTCGACGACAGCAACGGGGGATCCGACGACGGTGCCGACAACGGCAGCGTCGGGGGCCTCGACGACCTCCCGGACACGGGGTCCGCGCTCGGCGCCGGTGTCGTCTGGCTGGCGGCCGGCCTCGTCGGTGCCGGCCTGGCGCTCGTGCGCCGCGGACGCGACCGCTCGCGCCACCTGCAGCCCGCAGGAGGAGACCGCCCGTGACCACGCACATGCCTCGTCACCATCGGCGCCCGGCACGGTTCGGTCGCGGCCGGACCCGGGCCCTGCTGTCGCTGGGTGCGCTTCTCGGAGTCGGCGCCGTCGCCACCTCGGCCTACTGGACCGCTGGGTCCACCGTGGACGGTGTCACCGTGGAGTCCGGCGCGATCCACATCGACCTCGCGACCAACGACAAGGTGAAGCCCGAGACGTACACCTGGAGCGACCTCTCGAGCAGCCTGCCGGTGACCGGCGGCTCGACGGCCAGGGTGATCCGGGTCAGCAACAACAGCACCGGCCGACTGACGTTCAGCTACACGGTCTCGGCGACAGCGACGGGTGCCCTCGGGAGCGCGTTGAAGATCACGGTTCTTCGGGGAGGCAGCGTGAGCGGCTCGACGTGCAACGGCGGGACGGCCGTGGGCCCGTCCGGCGCAGCGCTCAACGGCTTCAGTGCCTCGCCCGGCACCCTCGACGCCACTTCTGCCGCGGCACACCACGACCTCTGTGTGCAGGTGACCCTGCCGACCGGTTCCGGCGCGGGCGGCGGGCAGACGTCCGACGTGACCTTCGCCTTCGACGCGACGCAGGTGATCTCGTGAACAGGACAGCTCGCCTCGCCCGCGAGGCCGTGCTCTGGGCCGGCGGCGCGCTGGGCGCGCTCTGCCTGGCCTCCTTCCTCGCCGGCTGGCTCTTCAGCATCACGCCCCTCGTGTTCGTGACCGGCTCGATGAGCCCGACCTACGACGCAGGCGCCCTCGGCATCGCGCGGGAGGTGCCTGCGACCGAGCTCGCAGCCGGGGACGTGGTGAGCGTCGTCAACGCTGACGGCCAGCGGGTGACCCACCGGGTCGTGTCGGCGACGGAGGAAGGCAACGCCGTCGCGCTCACCCTGCAGGGCGACACCAACAACGTCCCCGACGCCGAGACGTACCACGTCACGTCGGCCGACCGGCTCGTGCTCGGCGTGCCGTACGCCGGCCGGGTCCTCGCCGCCGCGACCACCCCGATCGGCTTGCTGATGATGGGCCTGCTCGTGACCGGGTCGCTGCTCCTCGGCTTCCGTCGGGACAAGGGCGTGCCTCCCGAGCCGTCGCCCCGCCGCCGGGCACTCGTCCCTGCCGGGCTCCTCTCGGTGGTCGCACTCGGCGGGGTTGCGGGCGCATCAGGCCTCGCACCGTGGGCAGTGACTTCTGCCGTGTGGACCGACTCCGCGACTGCGACGGCGACAATGAGCACCGTTGCCCCCGCGGTGGTGTTCAACGGGGCGGTGAGCTGCTCGGCCTCGAACCCGAACATCACCATCAGCTGGACCAACGTGGACGCCGGCTACGAGTACTTCTGGCAGGTTCAGGAGCTCAACGGCCTTCCCACTGTCGGAGAGCCGTCGCCTGCGTCGGGAACCGTGGGTGCCGCGGTGCCCCAGGGTGGGACGGTGTCGGTCTCCATCACCCCCGGTGGCAATGGCAACCGGGCCTGGCAGGTCGCCGTCTACGCCCAGCTCGAGGGCCAGCCGGCGACGCGCAGCTCGCCCGTGCTCAGGCCGATATGGCGGATCCAGCCGGGTGGCAACAGGATGAGCTGCACGGCCACCTGACGCCGTACCGACGGCGAGCCGTAGCCTGTGCGCCGTGCCGAACATCGGAGTCTTCGCCCTGCAGGGCGACGTCCGTGAACACCTGCAGGCCCTGACCGCCCTCGGGGCGGAGGCGTTCGCGGTCCGCCGCCCGGCGGAGCTGGAGCGCTGCGACGGGCTGGTGCTCCCGGGCGGGGAGTCGACGACGATGGCCAAGCTGGCGCGGACCTTCGAGCTGCTCGACCCGCTGCGCGAGCGGGTCGCGGGCGGGATGCCGGCGTTCGGCACCTGCGCGGGGATGATCCTGCTCGCCGACCGGATCGAGGGCGGCGCCGAGGGCCAGGAGACGATCGGCGGGCTCGACGTGACCGTGCGCCGCAACGCGTTCGGGCGGCAGGTCGACTCCTTCGAGGCCGACCTCGACTTCGCCGGGCTGGCGGAGCCGGTGCACGCAGTGTTCATCCGCGCGCCGTGGGTGGAGCAGGCCGGGCCGGACGTGGAGGTGCTCGCCGAGGCGCACGGCCACCCGGTCGCCGTACGGCAGGGACACCTGCTCGCGACCTCCTTCCACCCGGAGGTCGACGGGGACGGCCGGGTGCACCGGGTCTTCCTCGACATGGTGCAGGGATAGACTCGACCGGCTGTTCCGGCAGCACGACGACGACGGCAGATAGAAGAGGGACTGATGTCTGGCCACTCCAAGTGGGCAACCACCAAGCACAAGAAGGCCGTGATCGACGCGAAGCGCGGCAAGCTCTTCGCGAAGCTCATCAAGAACATCGAGATCGCGGCGAAGCTGGGTGGTCCCGACCCTGCTGGCAACCCGACGCTCTTCGACGCCATCCAGAAGGCCAAGAAGCAGTCCGTCCCGAACAAGAACATCGACTCCGCGGTCAAGCGCGGCGGTGGCCTCGAGGGTGGCGGCGTCGACTACGAGACGATCATGTACGAGGTCTACGGCCCCCAGGGCGTCGCCCTGCTGGTGGAGTGCCTCACCGACAACCGCAACCGCGCCGCGATGGAGGTCCGCACTGCGGTCACCCGCAACGGCGGCACCATGGCCGACCCGGGCTCGGTGTCCCGGCTCTTCAACCGCAAGGGCGTCGTCGTGGTGCCCAAGGCGCAGGAGGAGAAGACGGTCACCGAGGACGACGTCCTCGAGGCGACGCTCGACGCCGGTGCCGAGGAGGTCAAGGACCTCGGCGAGAGCTTCGAGGTGCAGTCCGAGGCGTCCGACGTGGTCGCCGTGCGCACCGCGCTGCAGGAGGCCGGCATCGACTACGACTCCGCCGAGGTGCAGTTCGTGGCCTCGCTGGACATCCCGGTCGCCGACCCGGAGGCGGCCGGCAAGGTGTTCCGCCTCGTCGACGCCGTCGACGACCTCGACGACGTGCAGAACGTCTTCGTCAACGCCGACATCCCCGACGAGGTCCTCGACCAGATCGACGCCTGAGCGGGTACGCCGCCGGGCGTGTCCCGCGCCGGTCGTCGTCGCCCATCGTCTACGGTGGGGCCCGAACACATGTTCGGACGGAAGGTGACGACGTGCGCGTGCTCGGGATCGACCCGGGGCTGACCCGCTGCGGCCTGGGTGTGGTCGAGGGCTCGATCGGCCGACCCCTCGGCCTCGTCGACGTCGGCGTCGTGCGCACACCGTCGGACTGGTCGGTGCCGGAGCGCCTGGTCTACATCGAGAAGGGCATCGAGGCGCGCCTCGACGAGCACGCCCCCGACGCCGTCGCGATCGAGCGGATCTTCGCGCGCTCCGACGTCAGCACGATCATGGGCACCGCGCAGGCGGCCGGCATCGCGATGGTGTGCGCAGCCCGGCGCGGGCTGCCGGTCGCGCTGCACACCCCCAGCGAGGTGAAGGCGGCCGTGTCCGGCAACGGGCGCGCCGACAAGGCGCAGGTCGGGGCGATGATCGCCCGCATCCTGCGCCTCGACGCCGTGCCGAAGCCGGCCGACTCCGCCGACGCGCTCGCGCTGGCCATCACCCACATCTGGCGCGGCGGCACGCAGGCGCGCATCGACGCGGCGCTCGCCGCGGCCCGCGCGCCCCGCTCGCGCATCCCCACCCGCACCCCTGGAGGAGCCCGATGATCGCCTTCGTCCGCGGCCAGGTCGCCGCCGTGTCGCTCTCCAGCGCCGTCGTCGAGGTCGGTGGCGTCGGCCTCGAGCTGATGTGCACCCCGGGCACGCTGGCCCAGCTCCGCACCGGCCACGAGGCGACCCTGCCGACCAGCATGGTGGTGCGCGAGGACTCGCTGACCCTCTACGGCTTCGCCGACGAGGAGGAGAAGACCGTCTTCGAGCTGGTCCAGACCGCCTCCGGCGTCGGGCCGAAGCTCGCCCAGGCCATCCTCGCCGTGCTCAGCCCCGACGGCGTGCGCACCGCGATCGCCTCCGACGACGTCAAGACGCTCACCAAGGTGCCCGGCATCGGGCAGAAGGGCGCCCAGCGGATCATCCTCGAGCTCAAGGACCGCATCGGCGCCCCGGCCGGATCGGTCGCTGCCAGCACCGCCGCCCCGGCTGCTGCGTGGCGCGACCAGGTCCACCAGGGCCTCGTCGGCCTCGGCTACAACGCCAAGGACGCCGAGAAGGCCGTGGACGCCGTGGCCGACCAGGCCGACGGCAACGCGCCCGACGTCGGCGCGCTGCTCCGTGCCGCCCTCCGCACCCTCTCCAAGGCCTGAGCGCCGTGCCCTTCCACGAGGACGAGCTCGCCGCCGCCGAGGAGGTCCACCTCCGCTCGCTGACCGCTGCCGAGGCGGAGGGCGACGAGCGGGCGGTCGAGGCCGCGCTGCGCCCGCGCAGCCTCGACGAGGTGGTGGGGCAGTCACGGGTCCGCGACCAGCTCGGCCTGGTCCTCGAGGCCGCCCGGCAGCGGGGGAGGGCCCCCGACCACGTGCTGCTCTCCGGCCCGCCGGGCCTCGGCAAGACCACGCTCGCGATGATCATCTCCCACGAGATGAACGCCCCGCTGCGGCTCACCAGCGGGCCGGCGATCACCCACGCCGGCGACCTCGCCGCGATCCTGTCCGGGCTCAACGAGGGCGAGGTCCTCTTCGTCGACGAGATCCACCGGATGTCGCGCCCGGCCGAGGAGATGCTCTACCTCGCGATGGAGGACTTCCGCGTCGACGTCGTCATCGGCAAGGGCCCGGGGGCGACCGCGATCCCCCTGGAGATCCCGCCCTTCACCCTCGTCGGGGCCACCACCCGGGCCGGCCTGCTGCCCGGCCCGCTGCGCGACCGCTTCGGGTTCACTGCCCACCTCGAGTTCTACGAGCCCGACGAGCTCGACCTCATCGTGCGCCGCTCCGCCGGGCTGCTCGGCGTCGAGCTGACGCCCGAGGGTTCTGCCGAGATCGCCGGCCGCTCCCGCGGCACCCCTCGCATCGCCAACCGGCTGCTGCGCCGGGTCCGCGACTACGCCCAGGTCCGCGCCGACGGCATCGTCACCCGCGAGGTCGCCCAGTCGGCACTCGACCTGTACGAGGTCGACGAGCTCGGCCTCGACCGGCTCGACCGCGCCGTGCTCGACGTGCTCTGCCGCCGCTTCGGCGGCGGACCGGTCGGCGTCTCCACGCTCGCCGTGGCCGTCGGCGAGGAGCGGGAGACCGTCGAGGAGGTCGCGGAGCCCTTCCTCGTGCGCAACGGCTTCCTCGCCCGCACCCCGCGAGGGCGGATCGCCACGCCCGCGGCGTGGGCCCACCTGGGGATGCCCGCGCCGTCGTACCCCGACGAGGCGAGTCCCACCCTGTTCGAGGACTGACCCGGACTCTTCCACGCCGATCCCGCGGTGGCTGGGTTCCGTGGCTACACTTGCCCGTCGGTCCGCCCGCACCCTGCTGCGAGCGGCGCTCATCCCTGCCCCGCTGGAGAGGTTTGTCTGTGGAAGACGCTCTGTCCCTGCTGCCGATCGTCGCGATCGCAGTCATCTTCTGGCTGCTGATCATCAGGCCGGCCTCCCGCCAGCGCAAGCAGGCCGCCGAGCTCCAGGCGGCGCTGGGCGTCGGCGACGACATCATGCTGACGTCCGGCATCTTCGGCACGATCGTCGGCGCCGCTGACGACCACCTCCAGGTCGAGCTCGCGCCCGGCGTCGTGATCCGCGTGGTGCGCGGAGCGGTCGCCTCGGTGAGCCGCGACGCCGCCGCGACGCCGGCCGACGAGGCCACCGACGCGGTCGAGCCCGCCGCCGAGCGCCCCGAGACCACCACCGACCCAGACGAGGAGCGCTGAGATGGCCTCGCACGGCCCGCGCCCCGGGCGCAAGCTCATCATCTTCTTCCTCGGCCTCGCCGTGGTCTACGGGCTCACGGCCCTCTCACAGGCCAGCGCGGAGGAGCCGTGGCGCCCGTCGCTCGGCCTCGACCTGCAGGGCGGCACCCGGATCACGCTGACCACCGACGGCTCGCCCTCGCGGGAGAACCTCGAGGAGGCTCGCCGGATCATCGACCAGCGCGTCAACGGCTCCGGTGTCGCCGAGGCGTTCGTGACCAGGCAGGGCGGCCGCAACATCGTCGTCGAGGTGCCGGGCAAGAAGAAGGGCGCCGACCGCGACCAGCTCGAGGAGACGGTCAAGCGCCAGGCGCAGCTCCGCTTCCGCCTGGTCGCGTGCTCCGACTACAGCCCGGGACCGTGCGCCTCCGCCGGCCTGCCGGGTGCCGACGACTCGATGGGCGGCGGCCTCGGCCGTCCCGGCCTGGACCTGGCCGCGGCCGACGAGGAGCCGACCGACGGCCCCAGCGGCAAGGCCGACAAGAAGGCTGACAAGAAGAAGTCGGGGAAGACGGCTGCTGACGGCGCGTCCGAGACCGCCAGCCCGACCGACCCGAGCAGCACGCCCGCCGAGGGTGAGTCCGGCGCTCCCGACGAGGAGCCGGCCGCCGACGAGGAGTTCTCCGCGGAGGACGCCATCTCGTGGTCGCGCAGCCCCGACCCGGCCGCCATCGCGGAGTTCGCCAAGTACGCCTGCGACCCCAACGGCCAGATCCTGGACGCCCAGACGGGTGAGCCGGCCGACGTCCCGGACGATCCGGACAAGCCGCTCGTCGCGTGCTCGGCGCCGGAGGACGACCAGCCCTCGCAGAAGTACCTGCTGAGCCGATCGGTCATCGAGGGCACGGAGCTCGATGACGCCTCCGCCGGAACGCCGCAGAACGGTGTCGGCTGGGAGGTCCGCATCGAGATGGGCAACAGCAAGAAGAAGTCCCGCCCCGCCGGTACGCCGGGTGCGGCCGACGACTTCGAGACCGTCTCGCGTGCGTTCGCCCAGACCGAGGAGCAGTTCGCGATCGTCCTCGACGGCGTCGTGATCTCCGCGCCGCGGATGACCGCGGTCATCACCGACGGCCGCTCCAGCATCACCGGTGACTTCAACGAGCAGGAGGCGCTCGACCTGGCCAACAGCCTGAAGTTCGGTGCGCTTCCGATCGCCTTCGACGACGACCAGACCTCCGTCGAGGAGATCGGTCCCTCGCTCGCGGGCAACCAGCTGAGCGCCGGCCTCACCGCGGGCGGCATCGGCCTCGCCCTGGTGATGCTCTACTGCCTCTTCTACTACCGCGGCCTCGGCCTGGTGGTGGTCAGCTCGCTGTTCGTGGCCGCCGCCATCACCTACGCGATGGTGCTGCTGCTCAGCGAGACCGCCGGCTTCACGCTGACCCTGCCGGGCATCGCAGGGCTGATCATCGCGGTCGGCATCACCGCGGACTCGTTCGTCATCTTCTTCGAGCGCATCCGTGACGAGATGCGTGAGGGCAAGTCGATGCGGGTCGCCGTGGAGACCGGCTGGGCCCGGGCCCGGGTCACCCGCGTCGCGGCCAACACGGTCCAGATCCTCTCCGCGCTGGTCCTCTACATCTTCGCCACGGGCGCGGTGAAGGGCTTCGGCTTCGCGCTGGGCCTCACCACGCTCATCGACCTCGCGGTCCTGTTCTGGTTCACGAAGCCGATGGTGTCGTGGCTGGCGCACTTCCGCCTCTTCAACTCCGGGCACAAGATGTCCGGCCTCAGCAAGGAGACCCTCGGCATGGACGTGGCCCAGCCGCGCACCGCGAGCACGGGAGGTGGTCGCTGATGGGGAAGATGTCCCGACTCGGCAACGACCTCTACCAGGGCCGGAAGTCGGTCGACTTCGTCGGTAAGCCGTGGCTCTGGTACGCCATCTCGGCCGTCGTCGTCGGCCTGGCGATCGGCATCCTGTTCGTCAAGCCGCTCAACATGGGCGTCGAGTTCACCGGTGGTACGACGCTGTCGGTGCCCGTCGGTGAGGGCAAGGCGACCCAGGACAACGCCGACGAGCTGCGGGAGACCGTCGGCGACGCCGGCATCGAGAACGCGGAGAACCCCACCGTCACCACCGAGGGCAGCTCGTCCCTGACCGTCCAGGTCGAGAACCTCAACCCCGAGCAGCGCGCCGAGATGACCGCACTCATCCACGAGGTCTTCCCGGACGTGGCCGAGGGTGAGATCTCGATCCAGGACATCGGCCCCAGCTGGGGTGCCGAGGTCGCCAAGCGCGCCCTCACCGGCGTCGGCATCTTCCTCGTCCTCGTGGTCCTGTTCATCTGGGGCTACTTCCGCGAGTGGCGCATGTCGGTGGCCGCGATCCTCGCGCTGGCCCACGACGTCGTGCTGACCATCGGTGTGTACGCGCTGTCCGGGTTCCAGGTCACCCCTGCGGCGGTGACCGGCCTGCTCGCCATCCTCGGCTTCTCGCTTTACGACACCGTCGTCGTGTTCGACAAGGTCAAGGAAAACACCAACCAGCTGCGCAAGAACACGCAGTCGTACGCCGACGCCGCCAACCTGGCCGTCAACCAGACCCTGGTCCGCTCGATCAACACCTCGATCGTGGCGCTCATCCCGATCGGCGCGATCCTCTACGTCAGCGCCGTCCAGCTCGGCGCCAGCTCGCTGCAGGACCTCGCGCTCGCGCAGTTCGTCGGCATGGCCGTCGGCGTCTACTCGTCGGTGATGCTCGCCCCGCGCATCCTCGTGCACCTGAAGATGCAGGAGACCGAGGTCCAGATCCAGGCCCGCCGGGCCCGGGCCAAGCAGCGCGCGCTCGCCGACCGCTACGCCGCCGTCCCGGTGTTCAAGGAGGAGGAGCCGGTCGTCCCGCGCGGCGCCGCCGCGATCGACGACATCGAGATCGTCGACGAGCTCGACGAGGACGAGGACGACCTCGAGCCCGACGTGCCGGCCGACCGCCGTCCCGCCCAGGGCGCCGTCGGGAAGGGCCGCAACGTCCCGACCGCGAGCCGTCCGGTGGCGGACAGCGGCAGCTCCGGTCGCAAGCAGCCCCAGCGCCAGACCCGCTCCAAGCGCGGGAAGAAGTAGGCGTGGGGGAGTCGTCCGTGACCTCCCGGGCGGTCGAGGCGCTCACCCGCCTGGTGCGGGACGTGCCCGACTTCCCCGAGCCGGGGATCATGTTCAAGGACATCACCCCGCTGCTCGCCGACGCCGACGGCTTCGCGGCCGTCGTCGACGGTCTGGCAGCGGCCGGTCGTGACGCGGACGGGACGCCGGCGGTGGACAAGGTGCTCGGCATGGAGGCGCGGGGCTTCATCCTCGCCGCCCCCGTGGCGCTGGCGCTCGGCGTCGGGTTCGTGCCGGTCCGCAAGTCCGGCAAGCTCCCGCACCACACCCACAGCGTTTCCTACGCCCTCGAGTACGGCGAGGCGGTGCTCGAGCTGCACCGCGACGCCGTCGCGCCGGGGGAGCGGGTCCTGGTGGTCGACGACGTGCTCGCCACCGGCGGCACCGCCAGGGCCACGAACGACCTGGTCACCGCCTGCGGCGCGACGACGGCGAGCTTCGCGTTCCTCATGGAGCTCGGCTTCCTCGACGGGCGCGCGGCGCTCGGCGACGTACCGGCGACCTCGCTGCTCACCGTCTGAGCGGAAACCCGTCGAGCGGTGCCTCGCGACTCCGCCGCCGGCGCACGGGGGCGCGCCACTAGACTGGGAGAATGACCGAGGAGCGCACCCCCACCGCGGCCACCCCGCGGGTCGCGCCTGCGCCCACCCCGGTCTCCCCGGAGGTGCCCACCGGACGCAGCATGCGGGCCCGGCTCGCCCGGATGGGCAGCCGCGGGCAGCCCTCCAACCCGGTCCTCGAGCCGCTGTTCCGCGCCGTCCGCGCGAACCACCCGAAGGCCGACCTGCAGCTGCTCGAGCGCGCCTACCTCACCGCCGAGCGCCTGCACGCCGACCAGAAGCGCAAGAGCGGCGACCCCTACATCACCCACCCCCTGGCGGTCACCACGATCCTCGCCGGGATCGGCATGACCGAGCCGACCCTGGTCGCGGCCCTCCTGCACGACACGGTCGAGGACACGCCGTACACGCTCGAGGAGTGTCGCCGCGACTTCGGTGACGAGGTCGCCCGGCTCGTCGACGGCGTCACCAAGCTCGACAAGGTCGTCTACGGCGACTCCGCCAACGCCGAGACCATCCGCAAGATGATCGTCGCGATGTCGCGCGACATCCGGGTGCTGGTCATCAAGCTCGCCGACCGCCTGCACAACATGCGCACGCTGCGCTTCGTGAAGCAGTCGACGCAGGAGCGCAAGGCCCGCGAGACGCTCGACATCTACGCCCCGCTGGCCCACCGGCTCGGCATGAACACCATCAAGTGGGAGCTCGAGGACCTCGCGTTCGCGACCCTGCACCCGAAGATCTACGACGAGATCGTGCGGATGGTCGCCGAGCGGGCGCCCTCGCGCGACCAGTTCCTCGCCGAGGTGATCTCCCAGGTCGAGAAGGACCTGCGCGAGGCCAAGATCAAGGCGACGGTCACCGGCCGGCCGAAGCACTACTACTCGATCTACCAGAAGATGATCGTCGGGGGCCGCGACTTCTCCGACATCTACGACCTGGTCGGCATCCGCATCCTCGTCGAGGAGGACCGCGACTGCTACGGCGTCCTCGGCGTGCTGCACTCGCGGTGGAACCCGGTCCTGGGCCGGTTCAAGGACTACGTCGCGATGCCGAAGTTCAACATGTACCAGTCGCTGCACACGACGGTCATCGGCCCGCAGGGCAAGCCCGTCGAGATGCAGATCCGCACCTTCGCGATGCACCGGCGCGCGGAGTACGGCGTCGCGGCGCACTGGAAGTACAAGGAGGACGGCCGCGCCGGCAACGACACCGACAAGCGCGGCGACCTCGACGACATGAGCTGGGTGCGCCAGCTCCTCGACTGGCAGAGCGAGGTCGAGGACCCGGGCGAGTTCCTGGAGTCCCTGCGCTTCGAGATCAACCAGACCGAGACCTACGTCTTCACGCCGCGCGGCGACGTGATCGCGCTGCCGGCCGGCTCCACGCCGGTCGACTTCGCCTACGCCGTCCACACCGAGGTCGGCAACCGCACCATCGGTGCCCGCGTCAATGGCCGCCTCGTCCCGCTCGAGTCGACCCTCGAGAACGGCGACGTCGTCGAGGTCTTCACCTCCAAGGCCGAGGGTGCCGGCCCGTCGCGCGACTGGCTGAACTTCGTGAAGTCCCAGCGCGCCCGCTCCAAGATCCGCCAGTGGTTCACCAAGGAGCGCCGTGAGGAGGCCATCGAGCGCGGCAAGGACGAGATCGCGCGGCTGATGCGCAAGGAGGGCCTGCCCCTCAAGCGCCTGCTGTCGCACGACTCGCTCACCCTCGCCGCCAGCGCCTTCCGGCTCGCCGACGTGTCCGCCCTCTACGCCGCGGTCGGCGAGGGCAACATCGGCGCCCAGGCCGTCGTACGCAAGGTCATCGAGCTGCACGGCGGCGACGAGGGGGCCCAGGAGGACCTCGCCGAGGCCGTCACCATCACCGGCCGCAGTCGCCGCCCGCGTCGCCCTTCCGGAGGCGACTCCGGCGTCATCGTCACCGGCTCGCCCGACGTGTGGGTCAAGCTCGCCAAGTGCTGCACCCCGGTCCCGCCGGACTCGATCCTCGGGTTCGTCACCAAGGGCGGGGGAGTGTCGGTCCACCGCAAGGACTGCACCAACGCCGCGGACCTGCTCGGCCAGCCGGAGAAGCTCGTCGACGTCGAGTGGGCCCCCACCGGCCAGTCGACCTTCCTGGTCAACATCCAGGTCGAGGCCCTCGACCGCTCCCGCCTCCTCTCCGACATCACCATGGCGCTCTCCGACGCCCACGTGAACATCCTGTCGGCGAACCTCACCACCTCCCGCGACCGCGTCGCGAAGTCGCGGTTCACCTTCGAGATGGCCGAGGCCAAGCACCTCGACACCGTGCTCAAGGCCGTCCGGACCGTCCCGGGCGTGTTCGACGCCTACCGCGTCACCAGCTGACGCCGCTGCAGGAATCCCCGCTCAGCCGGGTATTCCTGCGGTTGTTGGCCGTTGCAACGGCCAACAACCGCAGGAGAACGTCATCAAGTCCAGCCCGCTGAGGTTTGTCCACAGGAACTGAAGTCGTGGTTCGGGCAGGGAACGGACAGGGCAGCGTCGCTCCATGACGATCCCGGCCGACGACCCGCGCCTCGCCCCGATCTCGCTGCGCCGCGAACTGATCGCACTCGGCGAGACGGACCGTTCGCTGGCGGCCTCGCTCCGTTCGGGCATGCGCGCCAGGCCGCGGCGCGGAGCGTACGTCGAAGGGCCAGCCTGGCGGGCGATGTCGGGAGATCAGCGGTACGCCGTCCGGTGCCGCGCGGCGTACCAGCAGGCCCGCGCCGGTGTGATCCTGAGTCACGCGTCGGCGCTGCCCTTCCACGACGCGCCGTTGTGGGGCCTCGACCTCTCCGAGGTCCACCTCACCCGCGTGGACGGCCTCTCGGGCCGACGGGAGGCTGGGGTGCAACGGCACCGTGGTGAGGTGGACGACGGTGACGTGGCGGAGGTACACGGTGTGCGGATCATGTCGGCCATCCGCGCCACGCTGGAGGTGTCGATGTGGGGCACGACCGAGCCTGCGCTGGCCGTCGCCAACCACTTCCTGCACCGGGGCGACTTCACTGCTGCGGAGCTGCGCGAGCGGTACGAGCAGTCGATGGTCCACTGGCCCGACTCGGTCTCGACGGACGTCGTGATCCGGCTCGCCGACCCGCGGATCGAGTCGGTGGGGGAGTCGCGGACGCTGTACTTCCTCTACCGGCACGGCTTCCCCAAGCCTGTGCCGCAGTACGAGGTCGCGGACGACGGGTTCGTGGCCTTTCTCGACTTCGCCGTAAGAGTCCCCAGGAGTGGTGGGCTTTGAGGAACCACGGCGAGGCTGCCTGACGTAGACGGCCATCGGCGGGATCTTCGGTGTGAAACGACCAAGAGACACACTGAAGGAGATCCACCGATGGCCTTGCCCCAGTCTGCCCTGTCCGAGCTGCTCGAGGCATTCCGTGCCGGTGATGGCGTCGATCTGATCCGTGATTC